>JAICTW010000536.1 GCA_025936195.1 Flavisolibacter sp. | reverse complement strand
ATCAGATGCTTTTCTTTCCAAAGAGATCAATGATTATTTGAAGAAAGGAAGAGTAGTGGTGATCACAGCAACAAATGATCTTCCTATGGAAAAATGGTTTGACGTTCCTGCTGTAAAATGGACCGGCAATAACAATACACCTACACGCAGAAGTTCTTTTGTACTCGATGCCAGCTGGCTGGATCAACCCAATAAGCTCTCTGCTGTTTTTGGTCGAAGTCTGACGCCACAATCTGCATTTGTACCATCAGCAGAAGGATGGAATGTGATTTCAAAGATCAATTTGAAAGACGGAACAGCGCAACCTTTTTTATTGACAAGGCAAATAGGGAAAGGGCTTTTGGTGTTGACCACTTCTTTTATGGGTTACAATGGCGGTTATGAAATGTTTGGCAGCCGCAATATGGGCAATGTAGTGAAGCTGATGGAAAATCTCAAGGCTTTACAACAATCAGGTTCTAACGAAACGATCGGGCGGAAATAAATCTATCGCGGTAAGTTTTAGTTTATTGAATAATTGCATCAAAGAAAGGATCACAATGCTTACAAAAAAATATAGTATTCTGTCGTTGCTAGCGCTGTGTGCAAGTGTCATTTATTTTCCTGCTGCTTCACAAACCCTTACAAGCGATTCCTTGCGCATTAATAGCCTGCCTTCCATTCCTTTTCTTCCCGATCCGCTGGTATTGGATGAAGGCGGAAAAAATATTCCTGTGAAAACTTCTGCGCAATGGCAGCAGAAAAAACAGTGGATCAGAGATCAGTACCAATATTGGGTATCCGGCTCTGTTCCTCCTGCACCAAAAACATTCCAGGTGAAAATACTGTCGGATACTGTTGTGAATAATGTTGAATTGCGCATGGTGGAATTGTCTTTTGGTCCGGATAACAAAGCAAAGATGACGGTGGAATTAATGATACCGCCATCTACAAAGCCATTGCCTGTATTCATGACACAATGGAGCCATCGTGGTTGGGCACAAATAGCAGTACGACGTGGTTACATGGGTTGCGTGTATGCCGGCGCCGATTCAAAAGATGATACTAAAGATTACGGTGAGATTTTTCCAGATTACGATTTTTCAAAATTGATGAAGCGTGCCTGGGGCGCTTCAAGAGTAATTGATTATTTGTACACACTTCCGCAAACCGATACGGCACGTATTGCATTGACCGGTCATTCACGTAATGGAAAACAATCGGTGATGGCTGCTGCTTTTGATCCACGCATCAAAGCAGTGGTAAGCAGTAGTGGCGGAACAGGAGCGGAAAGCACTTTCCGTTTTTCGGATGAACGTTTTAATTCAGAATCGCTGGAAGAGATCACACGGAATTTCCCTAAATGGTTCAGTCCTCGTCTGCGGCTGTTTGCCGGACGTGAAGAAAAACTGCCGGTGGATCAAAACTCATTGATGGCAATGATTGCTCCCCGTGGCTTGATGATGGTTTCTGCTGTTACAGAGGAGCAGGGAAATCCATGGGGTATCGGGCAGTCGTATGCTTCTGTAAAAAAAGTATATCACTTGCTTCATGCGGACTCTAATGTGGCAATTCACTTTCGCGGTGGCCGCCATCAGCATTCGGCAAGGGATGTAGAAAATTTTATTGATTTTTTTGACTACGTTTTCAAACGTTCGGCTACACCGCCGGAGAATAAATTGTATTACACCTATTCCTTTGACAAATGGAAACAGTTGAGTGGTGAAAAAATAAATCCTTTGCAATTTCCTGTTGTGTCTGAAAATAAAAAGGCAACTGGTTTCAATCGCGACAGCATCACTAAGAAAATTAAATGGTTGTTGGGCAATGAGCCTTTTGGAGTTGCAGAGGAGAAAAACTTTTCACCTGTTCTTACCAGGAATGCTTCCTATTCAGATGATTACCTGGAAGAAGTAATTGGCGAACAACCACTTCCTGATGATATCAAAAAAATGCCCCTTGGTCCTTACCATGCATTAGGTGATGATTTATGGGGAGCTATTTATTTTCCTGCTTCTGCTGTAAGTAACAATACTGTAAAAGGAAAACTTCCGTTAGTTATTTATCTGCATGGTTATTCCTATGCTACAGGATATCATAGAAGAAGTTTATCCATCATTCGCAATTTCACAGAAAAAGGTTTTGCTGTACTTGCATTGGACATGGTTGGTTTTGGAACCCGCAGTGAAGAAGCTGCCAATTTTTATAGCCGTTATCCGCATTGGTCATTACTGGGAAAAATGGTTGCCGATGCAAAGGGTGTAATTGATGATGCTTATAATCGAATGCCTTTCATTGATAGCAGCAATATATTCCTCGCTGGTTATTCTCTTGGTGGAACTGTTGCATTATTTACTGCTGCATTGGATGATCGTGTAAAAGGAACGGCTGTGGTGAATGCGTTCAGTTCCTTGCGTAATGATAATGTCGCAACAGAGGGCATCAGGCATTATTCGCATTTGCACGGACTGCTGCCACGATTGGGTTTTTTTGTGGGATCTGAAAACAGAATTCCGGTTGATTTTGATGAAGTGCTTGAAATGATTGCTCCTCATTCCTTGTTTGTTTCGGCGCAGGAGAAAGATCGTAATCATTCCATTGAAAGTGTACGCCAACTCATAAAATCGGCAAAGGATAAAACGGATAAACAGAACTGGTTGACTGCAGTATATCCTGATCAATACAGTCCTTTCCCCGACAGCCTGCAAAAACAAATTGCTGACTGGATGGTTCGGGTAAAAAATGGGAACAGTGTTTCCGGAAAAGTTCAAAGTGCTGATGCAGGAGGAAAATAGGAAGAAGAAGATTTTTTAAACATAAATGCTTGCTTCTGATGATTGCTAAACAAACTGAGACAAACAAGGACGTTCATAACGATGAATGTGATTTGCTGAAACGTATTGCGGCAGGCGATCGTAAAGCATTTACGTTTGTGTACACCCGTTACCTGAACGATCTCTATCGTTATGTCTATCTGTTTACAAAATCAAAGGAAAAAACTGAGGAAATTGTGCAGGCTGTTTTTGTGAAGATTTGGGAGCATCGTGGTGCATTGGTCAATGTAATGAATTTTAAAAGCT
>JAICTW010000827.1 GCA_025936195.1 Flavisolibacter sp. | reverse complement strand
TTTGTTGAAATGTTCTGCTGATTCCCAAACATCAACCACAACCCAATTATTGCCTTGTTGAGCGGCTGTATGATGGATAAGTCCCAAAGGATGGTCTTGCCCTGCTTTGCGAAGTTCATCCCATGTCTCATCAAACTGTTCTGCAGTCATGCCGGGAATGTTAAACTGAACCATGACTTTTTTCATAATTAATTTGATTTAAAAATTGATTGGAATTTGTTGCAACAATAAAAGTAGTAAAGCCCTAAAAATTATTCCGGGGTTATTTATTTTAAGGGCATTTATTGGCAGGTATCGGCAGGTGCTATTAATAATTCCGATAGCTATATCATAAAAGGATACTTTCTTTTAGCCTCATCGGCCGTGTTCTTCTAAGCTTCAAAGCTTGGATGAGAGACTCGGCCTGGGATTAACATTTTCTAAGATAATCTTAATCTTTTAAAGTCAGGGAAGAAACCGGCCAGGAAAATAGACATAAAAATATATTCATTGTCACAGATATGGCCAACACTGCTTGCCTTTGCTACATATCTGCGCCAGTGTGGGGAATATGTACTAAAATTCATTAAAGAGTTTTCGGCCTAAACTACTACTGAATAGCGAACAAAAGCTGATGAAATGCACGTCAGGCATACTATTACCTGTGCGCTTATAGTGCGTCTTTTGAATAGACAAAAAGAGACTATATCATTAAGCCGGTTCGATGTGATGCGACCTCATCATATTCACAAAAATTTCTTTATCGGGGCTGCCATGCAAAGAAGCCTCGTGAACAGTTTTAAAAAACTTTTCCAATCCGGAAGGCTTGGTAAACATTACCAGTTTGCCTGTTGTCTTCCCCACATTTTTAAAACTATGAGGAATGCCTTTTGGTCCGTAGGCAAAACCACCGGCACTTAATTCTATTTGCTCTCCATTCAATGTGAAAGCAAAAGTTCCTTCCATCACGTGCCAAAACTCGTCCCAGTCTTTGTCAATGTGTAAACCCGCTCCTACATTGGGTGGCACGCTTAGCTCAAACAAACTATAAGCATTGTCGGTTTTCTTTCCTCCAATTTTTACAGTTATGGCATTGCCAGCTACTGAAAGTGTTTCTTCTCGTTTGGCAGACACGTTTGCGGTTGTTAATGATTTCGTTTGCATCTTTTCATTTTTTAGGTGATTAAATAATGCAAATTATTTCGCTTTTCTGAAACGCAATATCCCTGAAAATGGTGAATTTTTAAGAGAGCTATTCAATTGATGACATAACACATTGATGCACCATCTGTGGTGCATTTCTTACACTAAGCTTGTGCAGGATGTGTTTTCGATGGCTCTCTACTGTATGCCTGCTAATAAACAACTTCGCTGCAATTTCTTTGGAAGAAAAGCCCTGTGAAACCAATTGCATAATTTCCTTTTCACGCGAGGTAAGAGAAGCATATTCTTCCGGCAGATGAAGAAGCTTTTCTCTTTTTACCCGGGCATCGGTAACAGGCGCCAGCAACTGGAGCAGCTTACTATTCTTACGGCTTTTTT
>JAICTW010000105.1 GCA_025936195.1 Flavisolibacter sp. | reverse complement strand
TGCTGGAGTTATTGCGCATGCAAGCGGTATTTAAGGATACGCTGATCATGTTCCTTACAGCATTGAATGATGAAAGCACACAATTGAAAAGCTTTAATACCGGCGCCGATGATTATGTAAGCAAACCGGTAAGCACTACTGTATTTGTAAGCAAGGTGAATGCGCTTTTCAGAAGAGTGAAAAAGCCGGAGAACAACAAAGTGATCATTGATGATCTTATTATTGATCCGGAAAGATTCGTAGCAACGTATAAAGGACAAGACATCATCCTTGCCAAAAAAGAATTTGAATTGCTTTACCTGCTGGCTAAAAAGCGGGGACGTGTTTTTTTACGCAATGAAATTTTAAGTGAGGTTTGGGGCAATGATGTTATTGTCGGCGACAGGACCATTGATGTGCACATCCGCAAGATCAGGCAGAAACTGGGAATAGATTGCATTACCACTGTTAAAGGTGTGGGATACAAGTTTGAGTTATAAATTTATTATTGCAGACATGACCAAGAAAAATCTTTCACCTAAAGAACTTTCCGCATTCACGGCATTGGCTCTTTCTGTACCGATCAGTCTTGGTTTTCTTGTGCTGCATCAAAACTGGATCACCGGCTTAGTTTCTTTTATTCTCATTTTTATCGGAAGTTATTTTTTGATTCTTTCCATTATTCAGAATTTCATTTACCGCAAGATCAAGCTCATTTACAAATTCATCAATCAAACCAAGGCCAGTAAAAAAGAAGAAATGTATTACAAATACATTCTTCCCAAAAAAAGTATAGATGAAGTAAGAGAAGATGTAGAAGCCTGGGCCGAACAGCGAAGCAGGGAAATTGAATTGCTGAAGAAAAATGAAACCTTCAGAAAAGAATTTCTTCAAAACCTTTCGCATGAATTTAAAACACCGGTGTTTGCCATACAGGGTTATGTGGACACTTTGCTGCAAGGCGCACTGGAAGACCCGGAAACCAACAAACGTTTTTTAGAGAAAACAGCAAAGAACACACAGCGTTTGGTAATGCTTCTGGAAGACCTTGATGAAATTTCGAAGCTGGAAAGAGGTGAATTAAAATTGAACGAACACTATTTCATTATTCAGGATTTAGTAAAAGAAGTTTTTGAAAGTTTGTTCTGGAAAGCAGAGCAAAAAAATATTTCGTTCACACTGAAGAAAGGTTGCGAACAACCTTTAACTGTTTTTGCCGATAAAGAAAAAATAAGGCAGGTGCTTGACAACCTGGTGGACAACTCTATAAAATATGGAAAATTGGGCGGAATGGTTGTAGCCAGCATGTACAATACCGATGATAAAAATATTTTGATAGAGATCAGTGATGATGGCATGGGCATCACTGAAAAATATCTTAACCGGATCTTTGAACGTTTCTTTCGCACAGCAGAAGGCCGTGGAAGAGATATAACCGGAAGCGGTTTGGGATTATCTATTTGCAAACATATTGTGGAAGCGCATGGTCATAACATTCATGTGCGCAGCAAGGAAAATGTGGGTACTACTATTGGGTTTACATTGAGCGCAAAGAAAGAATCCTAAAAGAATCTACTGCAACATAGAAAAACTTCATTTTCATTTTGTCCGCAGAGATTTCTCTCTGCGAACTCCGCTTCTCTTGCCAAAACTGATTCTTCCCCGGCTGAAATTTTCCTTGCCCTAATATTTTCATAGCAAAAAAAGAACTCCCTTTTTCAGGAAGTTCTTAAATCAAAACAAAACGCATACATTCTATTTAGTGTTCAGTGCTATAGTAACGCTGTCTCTTTTTATTTCTTTTGTTTGAATCGTTGCTTTAAAAGCTTCCAATTGCTTTTGATATTTTATAGTTTCAGCTTTTGTTAATGTAACCAGGCTTCCCTTTCCTTCAAAATAATAGTGCGTTCCGATAAAACGTTTTACATGACCACGGCTTTCTTGCGGCAGGTAACACTGTAAAGCCCAAAAGCTTTTAGAACCAGATTTTTTTATAGCATGGGAAACAGGGCCTGGTCCACTGTTATATGCAGCAATCACTAATAGCCAGTCGCCAAATTGTGCATACAGATCTTTTAAATATTTTGCCGCTGCTACTGTGCTTTTGTACGCATACACTCTTTCATCATATTTTTTTGTTACTTTCAATCCGAGATCCCTGGCGGTACCAGGCATCAACTGCCACAAGCCTTTTGCACCAACTTTTGACACTGCTGTTGTTTTAAGATCCGATTCTATAACAGCGAGGTACTTTAATTCAACAGGCAAATCATACCTTTCGAGAACACCATCAATCATTTTAAAATAAGAAGTGCTTCTTTTCTTTGCTTTTTCCAAAGCTTCTTCTTCATTTTTTAAAAATCCTGTAACATACTTTGAAGCGTTCTTGTTCAAAGCAATTTGCGGAGCATCAGCAAAATCTGCTTCTGACAAATAAAATTTTGTAGAATCAGGTAAAGGAAGATCGAGAGTATCTTTCATACTCTTTTGATAAAATCTCTTTTCATGAACGGAATAAGACGGACCTCCCTGCATTGCAGTTACTGCCGGAAAAATCAGCAGCAATCCATGACTTGAAAAAACAGTTTTCACTAAGTTTTTTTTCAACATTGTTTTCGTTTTAGGTGAAACAATGCCGACCCTTAGATTTGGATTTGATCAAGTTATCATTGGATAGAGGAACAATCGTTCATAGGAACGGGAGCATATTCATACATAGTTTTTCCGGGGGGACGGACGACAGGCTTTTCATTGTCCGGAAACAATTACGGTGTTTTCATTTGTATGAACTGAGGGCAAATCTATACTCTACTATTGCTAAATCATAGGTTTTGCTTTCATGAAAATTTACGGCATATACATAAAGCTGTCGGTTTCAGTGCCGTAGGTCTTTGATAAGGTGTAATGAAAATATGGCAGTAGTAATATTTCAGTAATCAATGAAGGCAAAACCCTGCAGATATTCACTAATTGAAAAATCGTAGCGCTCAAAATTCCAATTACTATTGGTGTTGTGCTTGTCATTTTTATTATCTGTGTTTCTGTTGTTTATCGCTTTGTAATCTTCTAAGCAGCTATCGAACAAATTTTTGCAAATGCTTTTGTTGAGGAGTAGTAAAAAGAAAAACCGTTATACTGAAATGTGCATTCATCTTCAATTTGAATCATCTTAATAATCTTGCAGAAGAAAGCTGAACTTCGTTTATCTAATCAACTTCAATGAATGCCGGATCATGATGCCATTGTAGTAGGTTCGGGACCAAACGGTTTGTCGGCTGCAATAGCGATGCAGCAGGTAGGACTTTCTGTTTTATTGCTGGAAGCAAAGGAAGAGATTGGCGGAGGTCTTCGCTCTGCAGAACTAACCTTGCCCGGATTCATTCATGATATCTGTTCGGCCATTCATCCTTTGGCCATTGCTTCTCCTTTTTTTCAAACACTTCCTTTGGAGCAATATGGATTAGAATTTATTCAGCCCACTATTGAAGCAGCACATCCTTTTGATAATGGAGAAGCAGCAACTTTATACCGGTCGGTGGAACAAACTGCACAATCATTCGGAAAAGATTCAACCTCTTATCTTAAACTTATACAACCATTGGTGAATGACTGGCCGCAATTAGCATCCGATGTATTAGCGCCTTTGCATTTTCCAAAACATCCTTTTGCATTAAGCCGTTTTGGTTGGAAAGCATTGCAATCAGCAGCACATTTATCAAAACATTTTAGCACTAAAGAGGCAAAAGGATTTTGGGCCGGAATGGCTGCACACTCTTTACAACCTTTATCCAATATGGCTACTTCTGCAATTGGTTTGGTATTGTTGATGGCAGGACATTCAGGAGGATGGCCCTTAGCAAAAGAAGGATCAAAGTCAATTGCCCAGGCTTTGGCTTCTTATTTTATTTCCTTAGGTGGCGCTATTGAAACAAAATTTTATGTGCATTCGATAGAAGAATTGCCTCCTTCGAAGGTTGTATTGTTTGATGTTACACCTAAACAATTATTGGAAATAGCAGGAGAAAATTTCTCTTCCATTTATAGATGGCAGTTGAAACGCTATCGTTACGGAATGGGTGTATTTAAAATTGATTGGGCATTGGATGGTCCCATACCTTTTACAGCATCGCAATGCAAACAAGCAAGTACTGTTCATTTGGGAAACACATGGGAAGAAATAGCGGCTTCGGAACAACGGATCGCTAAAGGAAAACATCCGGAAAAACCATTTGTGCTATTGGCACAACAAAGTTTGTTTGACACTTCCCGTGCGCCGGAAGGGAAGCAAACGGCATGGGCCTATTGCCATGTTCCCAATGGATCGGATATGAATATGACCGGGCAAATTGAAAAACAAGTGGAACGTTTTGCCCCGGGATTTAAGGACAGAATTATTGGAAGGCATGTGATGAATGCCTGTCAAATGGAAGCGTACAATCCGAATTATATTGGTGGTGATATTAATGGCGGTGTTATAGATGTTCAACAATTATTTACCCGGCCTGCATTGAGGCTATCACCCTACCGTACTTCAGCGAAAAAGATTTATATCTGCTCTTCTTCCACCCCTCCCGGAGGAGGCGTGCATGGCATGTGTGGTTATCATGCTGCTAAAAGAGCTTTGAAAGATGTTTTTGATATCAAAATTTAATTTGTTAGAAATTTAATGACAGGTATTATCGTACAACATTTAAACTCCACTAAAACACAAATAACTTAGATATGGCAACACAAAAACTTCCCGAATTCTGGTTACGGGGCCCGGTTGAAAATATTCCTTCTCTTTTGCAACCCATTGCTCATTCCCTTTTGCAGACGAGAGAAGAAGTGAACGAATTGGTGAAAGATTTCCCAAATGAATTGTTATGGATCAAACCTGCAGGCGCCGCATCCGCCGGATTTCATTTGCAACATTTGAAAGGAGTGCTGGACCGCTTGTTCACGTACGCCGATGGCCGGTCATTAAGTGAAGAACAACTCACTGTCTTGAAAGCAGAAGGCGATCCGCACCAAACAAATGCTAGCGTTATTGAATTGGCAAATGCCTTTAATCTGCAGGTGGATAAAGCATTGAAACAACTCCGGCAAACCGATGAGCAAAAGCTCACCGAATTCAGAGGTGTGGGAAGAGGACAATTGCCTTCCACTGTATTAGGCTTATTGTTTCATGCCGCTGAACACAGTATGCGTCATTTAGGACAGTTGATCGTAACCGTTAGGGTGGTGAAGAATGAAGCTATACAATAACAATCATTATTGATCTGTTTTTGCTTTTTTATGCTTCTTCAACTCCAAATAATCAAGGAAGTAAATAACCTTAATTGAAAAATTATTGTTTTGTGGTGAAGACAAAGTGTGATCGAAATTCCTGAAATAATTATCGCCGTTCAGATTACCGAATGGTGTAGCAATAAATTCCTGCGCATTGTTCTTCCAGGCAACATTGATAAAGCTACCCGGACCAAACTCCCAGGTGAATAATGCATTTATAAAAAAATCGTTGTAGTTCTGGTTAACATCGCCAACAAAATTGGTTTTACCCAGTTTGCCGTTTTCCAACAATAAAAACAGTTCTTTATAATCAACCTCACTCCAGTAATGCCGCAGCTTCGCTGTAAACACCATCTTGCTGTTAAAACTGTATTTAACACTGAATGTATTTTCAACCGTATGCACATCTCTTCGTCCAAAGATGATGTCATTCGTTAACGTATCAATGGTAGCAAAACCAACGTTATTGGTTTGCGGTTCCAGGTCAATACTGTTGCCAATTGAAAACTTGGGACTGAAACGAAAATATTCTTCCAGGCTAAATTGATAGCGTTTCGATTTGAATAAATTTCTCGCTACATACGTGAGCTGAGTATAAAGCCAGTATTTCTTGGCACTATTGGTTTGCACCCATGTGTTCACATACCAGTCGCTCCATCCTTTGAATACACGACCCGGTACACGGGCTTCGTAAAAATTATTGTTTTCAGGTTCGTAAGCAAAGCCAATACCCGGCTGCCATAAATTTTTCAATTGCCCATTTACATTCATGTTGATGTTGGCATTTTGATAAACCGATGGCCTGAACCTTCTGGAATAACTGAAATTAAAATTGAGATAGATATTGTTATACCAATCTGTAGGCTTCACCCAATGATAACCGGCATACACATAATGATTGAGGTAATTGTTATTGGTGAAATAACCAAGATCGTTGCTGGAAAATTTATCATCCGCCAATTCCTCTTGCAAACTAAAATTGAAACTTCCACTCGGCTTTCCAAAATACACAAGATGATTATAGCCGGTCAAGGTTTTATTCGTTGCTGTATAATTCATTAAATCGCTGATGGCTATTTTTCCTCCAAGATTCCATGTATTGCTTTTATCGAACAGATCAAACAAACCCGCAGTTACATCAGCATCATAATCTTTTCCGTTGCGAATGACACTGGTATTAACAAGCGTAACACTTGAATTATGTTTGAGCGATTGATCCAGTACAATGATATTATAATTCGTCAACGGGCTGGTTTGAATTCGCCGTTCGTGTCCCTGATCATCACCTACCGTTGCATATTGCTCTTTCGCAATTGCGTTAAAGAAACCAATACCCAGGCCACTTTGCAGGCGACCCGAAATTTTTGTTGCATTCAACAACCTGGTTTCGGTTGGATTCTTTATAATGTGTTCACCGGGATTCAGCAAACCTTCAACTTCATCATGATAAAGAGGCGCACCGCCAACTCGCCGTGAATAAAAAAAATTGCCTTTATTGAACAATTCAGTTCCCTCCGTAAAGAAGGGCCGGTTCTCATTAAACTTAACTTCAAACGGAGTGAGATTCAAAACCTGATTATCACTTTGCACCTGCCCGAAATCGGGCACTAATGTCATATCCAGAGTAATGGCCTGATTGATTCCATATTTCAGGTCCATGCCGCCATTGAAGGATGACGTCCAGTTTTTCACCCCCTTCTGATCATAAGGATAATGATCCACGTAATAAGAAACATACGGATACAGCTGCAGCCGTATAGGTGGTTTGATATTTTCCAGTCCTGTCCAAAAACCTTCCTGTGTTAAAAAACCATTTACGTTAACATCAATTGGGTTCCATGTGTATTGTTGCCCAGTTATTTGCCTTCGTCGTGTAATGTTCATTCCCCAGTTCTGCACGCTTTTTTTACTGAAACGAATGGCCGAGAAAGGAATGAATATCTCAAAACTCCATCCATCATCATGAATCACGGCAGCACTTTTCCAAACAGCATTCCAGGAAAAATCTTCATTGTTACCGTTAGGGTTCGGCGACACTTTTGCATCCATTTGTTCGCCCTTTGGTGTAATAAAATATTCAAAGCCGTTGATCTTATCCTCGTATGTATCGAAAATGAAACCGATAAAATCATTGTTGCCAAATCCGTCACGACCATTGATCTCTGCAGAGATGCTATCCTTCATTCTTTCATGGCAATAACCGGAAAGATAAATGCCTTCATCATTATAAAGCATGTACACTTCTGTTCTTAATTCCGGGTCTTCTTTACGGAAAGGAGTGGGACGAAACTCCGTATAGCCTAATGCAGCGGGAGCATCTTTCCATGCGGCATCATTCAAAACACCATCAATTTTTATGGGTAATGCCGTTCGCTTTGCCGGTAAGGTTTTGGAAGGAGTTTGCGCCAATGCACAAAACGAAGAAAGGAGCAAAGAGCAGCAAACAACAATGC
>JAICTW010000399.1 GCA_025936195.1 Flavisolibacter sp. | reverse complement strand
GTGTTTGATGACCGTAAAAAATGGATGAAGAAACGTTCGTTTGAAATTGTGGCTGATCAAACCGGAAAATTATTTGATCCGAATGTGTTCACCATTGTTTGGGCACGCCGCTTTGCAGGGTACAAACGTGCAAGCCTGATCACCACCGACAAGGAACGGTTCGAGGCCTTATTGAACAATAGCAAATATCCGGTTCAGATTATTTGGGCAGGAAAGCCTTATCCGGCTGATTATCCTGCTATTTCCGAATTCAATCACTTAGTGCATTTGAGTAAGAATTATAAAAATGTAGCGGTGCTGATCGGTTATGAACTGACTCTTTCCAAAAGATTAAAGCAAGCGGCAGATTGCTGGTTGAATAATCCACGTGTGCCCCGCGAAGCGTCCGGTACCAGTGGAATGACAGCCGCTATGAATGGTGCTGTGAATTTTTCAACCGATGATGGATGGATCCCTGAATTCATTCATCACGGCAACAATGGTTTTGTAGTGCCTCCGGCAGATTATGCAAAAATGAGTGTGCATGAGCAGGACCAATACGATCTGGACAAGATCTATGAAATTCTGAACAAGGAAATTCTGCCTTTGTACTATGATGATTATCCAACCTGGAGGCAAATTGTAAAGAACGGAATGAGAGATGTGATGATTCAATTTGACAGCAACCGCATGGTTGAAGAGTACTATAATTTGCTATACAATGCAAAGTATATAGGCTCTGAGCCCAAAGCACTAATACATGATGATATAGCGCATTGATAGTAATTGCATTGAAACATAGCTGCCCTTGAGGGGCAGCCATGTTTTTATAAAACTGGTACGAGTAATTTTAGTGAACTACCACTTAATGAGATGATATACCGGTGAGTCTTCGCCGGCTCTGTTCACGGACAGGTTAAGTATAAACTGGCCTTTCGGTAAACTATTTACATTGATTGATTGCTGTTCCGGAGCAATGATTGTTGAATAGATTAACCGTCCGTTGCAATCAAATATTTTTGCCACGAGGCTGGAACTGTTTCCCTTGTTATACAGGTAAATGACATCGTTCACGGGGTTTGGGCCAATACTGATCTTTCCAATAGAACGTGTATCAAGCATTCTAATTTCTGAAATATTTTCTTTACCTGTTGCTGTAATCTGTACTATGCGGAAGTAGTTTCTGCCCTGCACATGGTTTGCCTCAGCAAATTGGTATGTTCGGAGGCCACTGCCGCTTTCCTTGTTTTTATAGCCAATCGTTTGCCAGTGTTCGGCATCGGCGCTGTATTCAACATTATAGCCATTTACCTCCTCGCTTTCGTTCACTTTCCAGGAGAGTTGTACCGCATTTTTTTGCACCAATGCTATAAAGCTACTGAAACGGGAATTTAATACTCCCAGGGGATAAGTACAGGAAGTCATATCATCACCATAGCTATTAGGTAGCGTGGTAATAGAATCTATTACCAACGGTGTGGCGCTTGTCATTTTGTATAAAATATTATAATCAGTAGCCGGCGTGCTGGCGCCGACGGCAAGACCGGAATTCGAGCCAGTTGTCATAAAAAGCGTACCCTGGGAATTGAATGCAACACCGGTGAAACTGGCAGCGGAAGAGGCTCTCGGCATATCGCGGGTAGGAATTACAACAGTTAGAGCCAGCGTAGCAACCGCAGTCGTTGTTACCGGAGCCGGCACTTTATAGAGTGCATATTTTGGACTTTTAGAACAAATGATCCATAAATTACCTCCACCATCAAAGGTCATATCGCCCGAATTAAGTTTTTGAAACATACTGTCAAGACTGTTACTTGTTGCGGCATCTTTAAAAGCCTGAGTGATTATCTTCCATGTACTTGACCCAATATCGTAATAATAAAGCGTAGCGGAAAGAGGCGAGGACTTGGTAAGAATAGTATAATAACCTGTACCCGCATTATTTACCGTACCAGATCTTATTTTATCGGCAGTGGTCATAGGAGCAGGCGGATTGGAGAGCACTTGCTTGGTTTTGGTTATAGGGTCATAAGACACGAATTCAATATAGTCGCTATTACCACAATGGTTAAAGAAATAAAATTTTCCAGTGAGAGAACTAAATCCAAGGCCGTTTGAATTCAGTGCGTTTGATACAGCCGTTCCTCCAAGGATGCCACTTGTTGTGCCGTTGTTAATGTTGAGGCTGCGCAATTCACCGGAAGTTGTTAGTGTGTATACAGAATCTTTGGGGTTCTTGCACAACTGCGCTTTTATTGATGTGGCAAACAATGACAGGCAAAGGAAAACTGTTATCACAACAGATTTTCTTAATAATAGCGTGAGGAGTTTCATTGAATACGAATTTTAATCAAAACAGGATTTATTCAACAACAATATTTTTGTTGATTGTAACGCTGACTCCTCTCAGTTGCACATAATATATACCCTTTGTAACGCAAGGGGGTAATTGTATGTGTTGACCCGATGTCTCTCCTAAAATCGTCAGCGATGCTGTATATACATTGCTGCCCGCAGCACTCGTAATGCAAATGTTATATTTTCCCGGCTGAAGATTGGTCATCATTGCATTTAGCTCACCGGCCTTGACAGGGTTGGGTAAGATTTCGAACGTTGGGGCATGATTATCTCTTTTGACAGACGCGATTGTACTGTAGTGCGACGAGTTATCCTTGTACACGGCATTGATTCTGTAGTATACCGTTTTGCTTTCAACAGTATTGTCATCAAAACTATAGGCTGATCGTCCTGCGACTGGTACTTGTCCTATTACTTTAAAACTGTTTGTTCCGGTTGATTTTTGAACTTCGTAATGGCTTACATCGCTCTCATCGCCGATTTTCCATAAAAGCGTTGTTCTATCGGAATTTTCTTTTGCTGTAAAAGTTACAAACTTAACAGGTAAGGTGGTTAAGGGAAATTCCATAACAGAAGCCGCCATCAAGATTGCTGCATATCCGTGAGGGGCCGTCGACGTAGGACAATCAACCGAAGTAACGGAGACATAGCCGTTATAATTGTCTTGGACACTCATGGCCGGGGCAAAATCATTGATAGCAGGTTTGCCATCACTGTAAGTTGAAATTTTTGTTTTCAATCCTGTCCACCCTTTTTGTGCCACCGTTAAATAAGATGAATTGATCCAGCCGCTGTCAACAGCAGTTTTCAATGCATAAACAAACATGGCGCTACCCGATGTTTCAAAATAGTTTCCCGCCTGGCCACCTTTGTCAACCACCTGAATAATTGGAGATTTAAGCATTTACCGCTCCACTAAATATTATCCGTTATACAAATTTAAGGTTGGAAGCCTCTGGGCTGTTATCATTATGTGCAGCAGTGGATCAGGAGCAATTGATGACAAGTATCATTTGATAGTTTATGATAGTTCCGGACTCGTTATATCCAATCGCCTTGTTGGAAAACAGACCGGAAGTTGTGAAAGCCTGGAAACCCAAACATTTTCGATTAGCTCTGATTATCTTGTTCATAGTAAACTTAATTATTATAGCGGTGATTGTGAGACTGGCAAAATGAAGTTGAATAAAACCCGAGTTTCAAATTATGAAATGGATAAAAGTGGAAGCATTAAACAACTGCCTTAGCTGACTAGATTCTGTGTCTCATGTTGGCTGTAGCTTCCTACGAATCTCAAACAAAAAGACAAATGCTATCTGTAGTTTGCAACTATGGATAGTTCATTATAAACCATTAACTACAGCTTCTTTCCTTCCCCGACTCTTTCTGCTTGTCCGACAATTTTACGCTGGTGTTGGCGTTCTTCTTAGCTTTGTGCGGTGCTGCACCAACAGCTATTTGCTATAGGTCTCTTGCATTCTTCATACAAGCATTGT
>JAICTW010000433.1 GCA_025936195.1 Flavisolibacter sp. | reverse complement strand
TTGTTCTTCAAATCTGTCTCTTACTGCTTTGTTTTTTTCGTGATACCATGCGGTGGCTTCATCTAATTCTTTTTGTGCTTCAGGGTGGAAGATGAGCAATGGCTTGGCCATATTTATTTTTTATACTTGCCAAACACGTTATTTTGCACTTCCTCCCATGGAATACCTTTTACCTTGCCCGATTCAATTTCCTCAACTCTTCTGTCCATTTCTTTTACAAATTCTTCATCATCCCAGGGCGCACTGGCAGTTTCCACATCGTATTCAGTTTCTTCCTCTTCAACAAAAGACAGCATCTCTTCCAACTGTTCCGGTGTGGCCTGCTTAATGTACTCCAGCAATTTTTGTTTTATCTCTTCAGTTTTCATAAAACTGTTTATACTAAAATAATCAATTAAAGCTTCAGATACGCCGCTAAACCATGCAATCCGCCTTCGCGTCCATAACCACTCTCTTTATAACCACCAAATGGTGAAGTAGGGTCAAATTTGTTGTACGTGTTTGCCCAAACAACTCCGGCTCTCATCTTCGTTGTGATGTTGAAAATCTTTGAGCCTTTATCCGTCCATACACCCGCACTTAAGCCATAAGGTGTATTGTTTGCTTTTTCAATTACTTCTTCATCAGTTCTGAACGTTTGAATAGCCAACACGGGACCGAAAATTTCTTCCTGTGCAATACGATTGCTTTGCGCAACATTGGTAAAAATGGTTGGTCGACAGAAGAAACCTTTGTTAGGAAGATTGCATCCGCTTTGATAAAATTCTGCTCCCTCATTTTTACCAAGCTCAATGTATTTATTAATGATGTCCAATTGACTTTTTGAATTGATCGCACCAATATCTGTGTTCTTATCCAAGGGATCACCAACAATCAGGGTTTCAATTCTGTCTTTCAATTTCCTTAATACAGTATTGTAAACCGATTCCTGCACAAACAATCGTGAGCCGGCGCAACAAACATGTCCTTGGTTAAAATAAATTCCATTGATGATTCCTTCAACTGCCTGATCCAAGGGTGCATCTTCAAAAATAATGTTGGCTGCTTTGCCTCCTAATTCAAGCGTCAGTTTTTTGTCAGTACCTGCAACGGCACGTTGAATAATTTTTCCCACTTCTGTTGAACCTGTGAATGCAATTTTATCAACGCCCGGATGATTCACCATCATGGCGCCTGTTTCACCAAAGCCGGTAATGATATTTACAACGCCTTCCGGCAATCCGCTTTCCTGAATAATTTCTGCAAGCTTCAATGCAGTGAGCGGAGTGGTTTCTGCGGGCTTCAACACAACGGTGTTACCTGTTGCCAATGCAGGTGCAATTTTCCATGCAGCCATTAGCAAAGGAAAATTCCAGGGAATGATTTGTGCGGCAACACCCAATGGTTGCGGATTGCGATTGGGAAATGCATATTCTAATTTATCGGCCCAACCTGCATAATAAAAGAAATGATTCGCCGCAAGCGGCACGTCAATATCTCTTGATTCACGAATGGTTTTTCCTCCATCCAAACTTTCAATCACTGCCAGTTCTCTTGCACGTTCCTGTATCATTCGCGAAATGCGGTAGATATATTTTGCTCTTTCCTTTCCCGGCATTTTTCTCCAGTACTTTTCATAAGCATTTCTTGCGGCTTTCACTGCTTTGTCAACATCAGCAGCATTGGCTTCTGCCACTTCTGCAAGCTTTGCTTCTGTTGCCGGATTAATGGTTTCGAAATAGTTTCCTGAAGAAGGTTTTACGAATCTTCCATTGATGAAAAGATCATAACGGTCTTTCAACTTGATATGGCTTGTGCTTTCCGGCGCCGGTGCATATTCCCAACCTGTGTTGAATTTTAGTTTGGGCATGCCATTGCTCTTTGTTTTTTCTTCTGAAAGATTTTTTTGTTCTGTTGCCTTCTTTGTTTTTACTGGCATAAATTATTTTTTGCTAAGAGATAAAGGAGTAAAAGAGATGAAAAATGGAACAGTTCTTTTTACTCTTGATCTCTTTTGTTTGTTGTTATTTTTATGAGCCAATCTGCATTACTACTATTTTACTTCTGTTGCGTCGCACAGTTTTGCTTTCAATAATTCTCATCATCACTTGCGACGTTCTCTATTGTTTTCAACCATTCACTTATTCAACGTTTCAGAATGCCGCCCCTGTGAAGTTTTACGTCTCTCTGCTTTGTGAACACTAAATTTTTGTGATGACACTTGCCTAATGTCCAATAGAATTGTTGCAGTACAAGTGAGTGACACAACGAAAGATGATAGTAGTAAATTAGATTGCTACACAATCATCAACTTTATTTTAAAGAACTATTTTTACAAGTACAATTCTTCTATTCACACTCTTTTCTTCTGCAATTGCAAATACAACTTCTGAAATCTTTTTGGGAAAGCCATTGCATAAAAGCCAAGAATACAGATGATCAACAAGAAAATAAAACCAGTTATGCCAAGCAAAGCAGCAGCGAATCGCCAGTTGCTTCGATTGTCAGAATAATCATTTAATAACTTCATTCCTCTCCAAATAAATAGCAGACAAACAACAAAGCTTATCATTAAAGGAAGCAATAAAATTTTCCTGTTTTTCATTGTATTCAATTAGTCAATCGAAAAATAATCCGCACTCTGATACAATCCTGTTTTTTCTTTCACCAGTTGCATCAATACATCATTAGCAAGGCTGCTTGCTCCAAACCTAAACCATTGATTGGTCATCCAGGCTTCGCCCAAAACTTCATTCAACATCACCAGGTAATGCAAAGCCAGTTTTGCTTTCGAAATTCCACCAGCTGGTTTCATTCCAATCATTTTACCTGTGTTGTAATAAAAATCACGGATGGCTTCGAGCATCGTTAATGTAACGGGCATGGTTGCTGCCGGTTGAATTTTTCCTGTAGATGTTTTAATAAAATCCGCACCGGCATACATGGCAATATCACTGGCTCGTCTTACTTTATCTAAGGTTACCAATTCACCGGTTTCTAAAATCACTTTCAATCTGGCTTCCCCGCAGGCTTCTTTAATAGCAGCTATTTCATCAAAAACAAAATTGTAATCACCTTCTAAAAATTTTCCTCTTGAAATTACCATGTCCACTTCATCAGCACCTTTATCAACAGCAAATTTTGTGTCTTCAATTTTGACTTCTGTGGGTGCCTGTCCGCTCGGGAAGGCAGTGGCAACTGACGCTACTTTAATTCCTGAATCGCCAAGTGCCTGCTTTGCTGTTCTTACCATTGATGGATACACACAAACTGCAGCCACTGTAGGCAAACCTTCATACACATCATGCAAATGCCTTGCTTTGTAACAAAGCTGCTTCACTTTTCCTTCGGTATCTTTTCCTTCCAACGTAGTCAGATCAATCATGCTTAATGCAAGCTTCAAACCTTCAACCTTTGTTTCCTTTTTGATACTGCGTTTGGTAAACCGTGAAGTTTTTTCTTCCTGTCCCACCTGGTCCACTCTCGGCGAAAGACGAAAATCAGGGATAACAATTCTTTCTTTTACAACACTCATAAATACAAATTCGGGACATCAAAAGTAAACTTATTTGCAGGCTTTTTTATGATTTT
>JAICTW010000614.1 GCA_025936195.1 Flavisolibacter sp. | reverse complement strand
CAATTCGGCAAAGGTCAAATCCATATCAGCAAGGTTTCCTTCACTCATCTCCACATCATTTACTTTACAAGTCATTTTCAGGTTCCAGTTTTTTCCGACATGTCCTTCCTTGCAGGCAACTTCAAAAGGTTCTAATTCATCCAATGTAACCAACCACGGACCGATGGTTGTAGCAAAATCTTTTCCTTTGGCAGGACCGAGGTTCAATTTCATTTCTTCCATTTGTAATTGCCTTGCGCTCCAATCATTCATGATCATCAATCCGCCAATATATTCATCGGCTTCCTCTGCTTTAATGTTTTTTCCGTGCTTACAAATGACAATAGCTACTTCCAATTCAAAATCCAGTTTCTGAAAATGATCGGGCATGCAATAAACTTCACCGGGACCTTTAATACTATGATGATTGGTCAAATAAAGAACAGGATACTGATCAAACTCAGGGATCATTTCCACTTTCCTATTTCTTCTTGCAGTGGCAACATGTTGACGAAATGCATAACCGTCCCTGCATGAAGTTGGAAAAGGAACCGGTGCCAACACTTCTACCGTTTCATAAGGAATGCCTTTGCCTCTTGCAATCTTTTCCTCTTCAATCATTAACACGCCACCTTGCGCCATAGGAAAAGCATCTTCCCAATAATTTAAAAACATACCCATTGTATTCGGAAGATCGGGATGCAGCTTTTCCATATCGTACAAAAGCCCGTCTACCAAAACAGCTAATTGATCATGTTCTTCTTTGAGATAGGAAACCAGTTTCATGAAGAAAAATTTAGGTGGACAAAAGTAGTTGAAGTTTTGAGTTCAGCTTTGCATTCGCTCATGTATAAGAATATAAAAAATTCTTTTGTCTTCTTTGCTTACTTACATTTGCTGCGCAATTGGTTCTTACGATTAAAAGGGAAGCCGGTGAAAATCCGGCGCTATCCCCGTAGCTGTAAGGAAGCGAGTAGTGAATGGCAAAAAGTTACCATCACTTTCGTTAGAGCAAACAACCACTATCCGCGATGCGGATGGGAAGGTGCTCAAAATTCCAAGTCAGAAGACCTGCCAGTTGACACATCCGCAGAAGCTTAAGCTAAGGCGGCATAAATAAATTCAATGCTTTCGGGTGAAAGGCAGGGATGATAAGAACATTATCTTCTCTATTGATTTTCCGGAAGCAGTCACTAAAAAATTTTTAACCGTTATGAGAAAAATTTTTGTTGTGGCTGCACTCTTTATCGGCAGCCAGTTACAAGCGCAAATCGGCAAACAGAAAAAAAACGATTCATCAACTTTAAGTGTTACCGAATCACTTCATTCCAATTCGTTGGACCCTGTTGTTATCACCGCTAATAAATTTGCGCAGAAGCAATCACAAACCGGAAAAGTAGTTACCGTGATTGATAAAAACACAGTCGAAAAACTAGGCGGACATACACTGGGAGAAATTTTAAATACGGTTGCAGGTGTTACCATCAATGGTGCAAACAATAATTTAGGGACCAATCAGCGCATCAGCATTCGTGGATCATCGGATGGAAATGTTTTACTGCTGATTGATGGCATTCCAGTTAACGATCCATCGGTCATCAGTAATTATTTTGATCTCAACTTCATCAACACTTCTCAAATTGAACGCATTGAAATATTGAAAGGCGGACAATCCACTTTGTATGGATCGGATGCGGTGAGTGGAGTGATTAACATCATCACTAAAAAAACAGAGAATAAAAAAATAGCTCCTTATGGATCGGCAAGCTTTGGCAGTTATGCTACTTTCAATGGAAGTGCAGGTGTAAAAGGGCAAACCAAGGCAATCACATACAATGCCGTTTCTTCAGCTATTTCTTCCAAGGGGTTTTCTTCTGCGTATGATTCCACCGGCCACAACAATTTTGATAAGGATGGATATCACCAATACATTTTTCAGGCAGATTTGGCATGGAAGCTTACCAATAAACTGCAATGGAATTTCTTTGGTAAGTACAGTAAATACAAATCGGACGTTGATGCAGCGGCCTTCACTGATGACCGCGATTTTTTTATTCGAGATAAAAATTGGCAAGCCGGTTCAGGCATTCACTGGAAACAAGATAATGGAGCATTGCATTTGAATTATCAATTCAATTATGTGAACCGTTATTATCTTGATGATTCGTCAGACAAAGCTTCTTTCGCCTATTATTCCAAAAGCACTTACATCGGCAGAACACATTTTGTAGAGCTCTACGAAAATTATAAATGGGACCATATAGAATTGCTGGCTGGTGCCGACTATCGCCGCTGGAATACCAACCAGATTTACAATTCCTTCAGCATGTATGGACCATTCGATACGGAGTTGAATGATTCGCTAGCCAAAATGGGACAATCGAGTGCTTATGCCTCTGTTGTTTACAACAACAACGGAGCAAATATTGAATTAGGCGGAAGGATCAATCACCACAATGTTTATGGAAACAATGTTACGTACACTTTCAATCCATCCTATTTGATTCAGCAGAAAGTAAAATTATTTGCCAATATTTCTTCCGCATTTAAAACACCAACTTTATTTCAATTGTTTGACCAATTCAGTGGTTATGAAAATCTGGATCCTGAAAAATCTGTCATTTTTGAAGGCGGAGCAGAACTATATTCCTCAAATAACATTCGTTTAAGAACCACAGGATTTTACCGCAAAACAAAAAACGCCATTCAATACATCATTATTGATCCCCAAACATT
>JAICTW010000812.1 GCA_025936195.1 Flavisolibacter sp. | reverse complement strand
TGCTTTCCGATATCATGATGCCCAAATTGGATGGCTTTGCCCTTCTTAAAAAAGTTCGCAACCATCCCGATAGGAAAAATCTTCCTGTCATTTTGTTATCGGCTCGCGCCGGAGAAGAAGCAAAAGTGGAAGGATTGGATGCAGGGGCCAATGATTACCTGGTCAAACCTTTTTCCGCCAAAGAATTATTGGCGCGGGTGGATGCCAATATTAAAATTTCGAAGAACCGGATTGCTGCTGAAAATAATTTACGCGAAATGATCAGGCAGTTACCCGTAGCAACCGTTCTGCTGCGCGGACGTTCTTTGATCATTGAAATTGTCAATGAAAGAGGTTTGGAAGTTTGGGGAAGAAAATATGAAGAAGTCATTAATCTGCCCATTGCCAAAGCACTGCCGGAAATTGCTGAACAAGGTTTTGTGCAATTGCTCCACCAGGTATATGAAACAGGCATTCCCTTCAACGGCAATGAAATTCCCGTTCAATTAATGCGTTTCGGAAAACCGGAAATCATTTACTTAAACTTCATTTATCAACCCTTAAAAAATGAACACGGCGAAACAGAAGGAATCATCGGAGCCGCAGTGGATGTAACAGAACAGGTAGTAGCAAGAAAAAAGATCGAGCAAAGCCAGAAGGAATTGGAAGAACTGGCCAATGCTGTTCCCCAATTAGTTTGGGTAGCGGAAGCTAATGGTAATGTGGTTTATTATAATGATCGCGTAGGTGAATTTTCCGGGGCAAGAAAAAGCGGAGAAGGTGTATGGCAATGGGAAGGCCTGTTACATCCCGATGATGTGCAGGCAACTAATCACGCATGGAGGGAAGCCGTGCGAACCGGAACAGTGTATCAGGTTGAACACCGTGCTCAAATGAAAAGCGGTGAATACCGGTGGTTTTTGAGCAGGGCTTTCCCGCATAAAGATGACAATGGAAAGATCATTAAATGGTTTGGATCGGCAACTGATATTCATGCCGCCAAAATGCAGGCAAGCATATTGGAAGAAGAAGTAAAGAAACGTACCAAAGAACTCAATGAGTCCAATATTTCCTTACAGCAATCCAATAATGAATTGCAACAATTTGCCCACGTTGCCAGTCACGACCTGAAGGAACCGGTACGAAAGATCAAAACATTTACAAGCAGATTGATTGAGGATAAGGAAAGTTCTTTTTCAGACGCCGGAAAGCTTTACATCAGTAAAGTAAATTCGGCTGCAGACAGAATGAACATTATGATTGAAGGTGTGTTGAATTATTCCATGCTGAGTTCCGCACATCAAAAGATAGAAAAAGTGGATTTGAATGAAGTGCTGAAAAACATTGAATCCGATCTGGAAGTTTTGGTGGCACAAAAATCAGCTCATATTCAGTATCATCATTTACCTGTTGTAGAAGGCGCCTCTGTTTTGCTGTATCAATTTTTTTACAACCTGATCAACAATTCGCTGAAATTTTCAAAAGCTAATTTGCCTGCAGTGATTGACATCAGTTCTTCCTTCGCGACCAAAGAGGAAAAGGAATTTGCCGTGATCACTATAAAAGATAATGGCATTGGCTTTGAGCAGGAGTTTGCCTCTAAAATATTTGAAACT
>JAICTW010000473.1 GCA_025936195.1 Flavisolibacter sp. | reverse complement strand
AGGACGGATACAAATAACTGCTGCTGTTAAAATTGATTTGCCTGCAGAGATTAAGACTATTGAAATTAGTATTAAAATAGGCGGCATTTACAGATGCTGGAAAACTGTTGACAGAGCAACCATCGGTATTTGAAACAGTAAGGCTAATTGAATACACTCCTTCCTTACTAAATTGATGCGAAGGATTTTTTTGCGAAGAAGCAGTGCCATCACCAAAGTTCCATTTATATAACAGTGTTCCGGGACCGGTGCTGTTATTACTTAACTGAATGGAGGAATCAATGGAACAAAGCAAAGTTTTATCAATAGTGAATTGGGGGTCTATTCTAGGAAGTATTTCAACAGTGTTTGGCTTAGTAACACTTGCCTGACAGCCATAGTTGTTTGTAACCGTTAAACTTACTGTGGCTATTTGTTCATTGTAATAATAGTGACTCATTTGATTGCCATAACCCTGTTGCGTTGTACCATCACCAAAATCCCATTGATATGTGCTGATAGACCCATCACCTGCTGAAGAAGTAGAACTGAATTGAGCTGCTGCCGGCAAGCAAACCTTTGCGGATGCAGGAGAAAAATCAACATTGGGTCTTTTGTAAACAGTTATCGTCCTGGTTTTGCTTGATGTTTTGTTTCCATCAATTACAGTAAGTGTAACGGTATATGTTTTCTCCTGTAAATAAATAGCTGAAGGATTTTTTAAATAGGACATGTTGCCATTACCAAAGTCCCAGGTATATTTTGCGTTGGTAGATGCGCCGCTTGTAAAATTGGTGAAATTGACGCTTACAGGAGAACAACCGCCGGCTTTGTCCATTGTAAAATCGGCATAGACCTGCGCATTTGAAAAAATAGAGAACAGCAGGGCAGATAAAAGGAAAACAAGTCGGGCAACTCTCATAAACAGTTCGGCTTCCGCTATAGGTTCGTTAACTAATTAGCAGCTTACAATATAGGCAATTAGCAGTTTTTCTGCAATGATCAGAAGTAAATTATTTGTGCTTCGGGGAACAGAAGTTATTAGCTATCAAACATGCGTTTCACTTGTTTTCTTATTCACCACATCATCATGCATCCTCTTTAAAAAACTATACACATCCTGCATATCCTTCGCTGGTTCTACAACGATCATAAAGAGTTTTCCAACTTGTTTCAATCTTGCTTTATTGGTTCCGGTTTGCAGGTATTTTAAAATATTATTGAAGACCTCTGATTCGAAGTAGGGCGAATCGGGCTTGTTAATGAAATAACATTTAAGCGAATGATTCTTCAAAATCATTCTTTCGAAACCAAAGTCCACTGCCAATTTTCTGCAACGAACTGTAATGAACAATTCCTGCACTTCCGTTGGTAATGGACCAAAGCGATCAACTAATTCCTGCTCCATTGCCTGTAATTCCTCTTCGTTTTCACAATTATCTAATCTTGTATAAAGAGCAAGACGTTCGGTTATGTTTTCTACATAATCATCCGGAATTAAAATTTCCAGATCCGTATCAATGGTACAATCCTGAACAAAATCATCCTGCTTCGAAATTTCTTCTTTAAACAAATCTTTAAACTGCGTTCGTTTTAATTCGCGAATGGCTTCATCCAAAATTTTCTGATACATCTCAAATCCAATCTCCGCCATAAAGCCACTTTGTTCTCCACCCAGCATGTTTCCGGCACCACGAATGTCCAGATCACGCATGGCAATTTGAAAACCACTTCCCAACTCGCTGTGTTGTTCCAATGTTTGCAAACGTTTTCTGGAATCGGTTGGCAAGGTGCTCATTGGCGGAGCCAGTAAATAACAAAATGCTTTTTTATTACTTCGTCCCACACGTCCACGCAACTGGTGCAGATCACTCAGTCCAAATTGATGTGCATTGTTGACGATAATCGTATTCACGTTGGCAATATCCACACCGCTTTCAACAATGTTGGTGCAAACCAAAACATCATACTTCCTATCAATGAAGTCCATGATGCGTTCTTCCAGTTCGTGGCCTTCCATTTGTCCGTGTGCAAAGCCAATGCTTAAATCGGGACAAAGTCCTTTGATGAGTGCAGCCATTTCGGACAAACCCTGTACACGGTTGTGAATGAAGAACACTTGTCCGCCACGTTCGCTTTCAAAATAAATCGCATCACGAATGAAATCTGGTTGAAACACTCTTACTTCTGTTTGAATGGGCTGCCTGTTTGGAGGTGGCGTATTGATAATGGAAAGATCTCTTGCTCCCATCAAACTGAATTGCAGTGTTCTTGGGATAGGTGTAGCCGTTAGTGTCAATGCATCTACATTCGTGCGAATTGTTTTAATTTTCTCTTTATGGGCAACACCAAATTTTTGTTCTTCATCAATGACCAGTAACCCTAAATCTTTAAACTTTACTTCCTTGCCTAACAAAGCATGCGTGCCGATGATGATATCAATCTTTCCTTCTTCTAATCGTTTATAGGTTTCCTTTTTTTCTTTGGATGATTTAAAACGATTAACATAATCAACAGTAACGGGAAAATCTTTAAGCCGTTCACTAAATGTTTTGTAGTGTTGAAAAGCAAGAATAGTTGTTGGAACCAATACGGCTGCCTGCTTTCCATCAACAGCAGTTTTGAATGCAGCACGGACAGCAATCTCTGTTTTACCAAAACCCACATCGCCACAGATCAGGCGGTCCATTGGCGATGGTGACTCCATATCCTTTTTTACATCGGCAGTGGCTTTGCTTTGGTCGGGAGTGTCTTCATAAATGAACGACGCTTCCAGCTCTGTTTGCAAATAAGTATCAAGTGTATGTTGAAATCCTTGTTGTGCCTTTCGTTGTGCGTACAGTTTGATCAAATCAAAAGCAATCTCCTTAACCCTGGCCTTGTTTTTATCTTTTAGCCTGTTCCAAACATCGCTGCCTAATTTATTTACTTTCGGAACAGTTCCTTCTTTGCCTGTGTACTTTGCAATTTTATGAAGTGAGTTGATGTTGACATACAAAATATCGCTGTCCTTGTAAATGATGCGGACTGCTTCCTGCAACTTTCCATTTACTTCCAGCTTTTGTAAACCGCTATACACACCTACGCCGTGATCAATATGCGTTACATAATCGCCGGGCTGCAATTCTCTTAAGGCGCGAAGTGTAAGCGCTTTGTTTTTGTTGTATGCCTGTTTGACCTTGTATTTATGGTAGCGCTGAAAAATTTCATGATCTGTATAGCAAAGCAATTTCAAATCTTCATCAATAAAGCCTTCGTGAATGGAAGTGGCAATGGGATTGAATTGAATTTCTGCATTCAGATCTTTGAAAATGGTGTAGAGTCTTTCCAATTGTTTTGGATTCTCTGCAAATAAATTCAGTTGAAAGCCTTTCTTCTCCCAGTCTTTCAAATCTTT
>JAICTW010000443.1 GCA_025936195.1 Flavisolibacter sp. | reverse complement strand
CTTGTCCCCCAGTGGGGAAACTTCAGTGGAAGACTCTGACTACTGGCAGGCAGCTAATAAATGGAACGGCGTATTACCACTTGGAGAAAAAAAAGATATCAGAAGGATAGCAAGAGCAATAACGCTTGCAGAAGTTGGCGAAGAGTATAAAAACGTTCTTGAAAAACTGCATAAGGAAAATGGCCAATTTAAAAATGCATCTTCTAAAAGCGAGGTTAGTGCGGCTGCAAAGTCCTCCACCGGGGGATTTAGGGGGCTGGGTGTTCCGGTTCTGGGAATTACGGGAACAGGTGGCGCAGGAAAATCTTCTGTTACAGATGAAATCGTCCGTCGCTATCTGAATTCATTTCCAGATAAAACCATTGCAGTTATTTCTGTTGATCCCTCCAAGAAAAAAACAGGCGGCGCTTTGTTGGGCGACCGTATCCGGATGAATTCCATTTCTTCACCAAGAGCTTTCATGCGTTCGCTGGCAACGAGAGAAAGTGATAAGGCTTTGAGCGAATATGTTCAGGAAGCTATTGACATCTGCAAAACCGCACAATTCGACTTTGTTATTCTGGAAAGTGCCGGTGTAGGGCAAAGCGATGCTTCTATTTTGGATTATTGCGACATCAGCCTGTATGTGATGACACCGGAATACGGCGCTGCATCGCAATTGGAAAAGATCAACATGCTGGATTATGCCGATGTCGTTGCCATCAATAAATTTGATAAAGCAGGTGCCCTGGATGCTTTGCATGATGTGCGCAAGCAATACAAACGCAATCATCAGTTATGGAATGCTAAAGACGAAGAACTTCCCATCATCGGTACCATTGCAGCGCAATTTAATGATGCAGGCATTAATGAATTGTTTGAAAAACTAATGGCGGTAATCGGAAAGAAAACCGGTGTGCAGTTTGGCAACATCGAACAACATGGGCATGTCCAGGATACCACAACCAAATCACAGATCATTCCACCTAAAAGGGTTCGTTATCTCTCAGAAATTTCTGATGAAGTAAGAAATTATAATAAGCTGACTGAAGAGCAATCAGGCGTTGCCTCCAAATTATATCAATTGCATGGAGCAAGAGCTATTTTAAGAAGCACGAATAATGAAGAAGCGCTTAAAGCAGTGGAGGACCAGATTGCACATTTTGATAAGCAGCTCTTTCCTGTTTGTAAAAAACTGATAAACGAATGGGAAGAAACAAAAAGCCTTTATCAAAAAGAATTCTTCGAATACGATGTTCGGGGAAAGATAATTCAGCAACCGTTGTTTACACAATCTTTATCGGGAACAAAAATTCCGAAGATCGCTGTTCCGCGGTTTAAAGACTGGGGCGATATTTTAAGATGGCGCCTCCAGGAAAATTTTCCCGGAAAATTTCCCTTCACTTCCGGTGTGTTTCCGTTGAAACGTGCCGAAGAAGATCCCACAAGAATGTTTGCCGGAGAAGGCGGGCCGGAAAGGACCAACAAACGCTTTCATTATGTTTCACTGGACCAACCGGCAAAACGCTTATCAACCGCGTTTGACAGTGTTACACTTTATGGAGAAGATCCTGCTTATCGTCCCGATATTTTCGGAAAAGTTGGTAACAGCGGTGTTAGCATTGCCACGGTAGATGATGCTAAAAAATTATACAGCGGCTTTGATCTTTGCGATTCAAAAACCTCAGTGTCCATGACCATCAATGGTCCTGCACCCATGCTGCTGGCTTTCTTTATGAATGCAGCCATTGATCAGCAGTGCGAAAAATATATTGAGGCGAACGGACAATGGACAATGGTAAGCGATGCGTTTCAAAAAAAGTTTGGTCATCAACCCACACCTGTTTATTACAATCCTTCTTCGCCCGAACGTTTGCCTAATGGAAATAACGGATTAGGATTGAAGCTTCTTGGATTGAGCGGTGATGAAGTTTTATCCAAAGAAATTTACCAGCAATTAAAAGAGCATGCTCTTTCGCAAGTTCGCGGCACGGTGCAAGCGGATATTTTAAAAGAAGATCAGGCACAAAACACCTGCATCTTTTCAACAGAGTTTGCATTGAAGTTAATGGGTGATGTTCAGGAATATTTTATTCAGAACAAGGTCCGCAATTTTTACAGTGTATCTATTTCAGGTTATCATATTGCAGAAGCAGGCGCCAATCCCATTACACAACTGGCTTTTACTCTTGCCAATGGTTTCACTTACGTAGAATATTATTTAAGCCGCGGAATGAAGATTGATGATTTTGCTCCTAATCTTTCTTTCTTCTTCAGCAATGGAATGGACCCGGAATACAGTGTCATCGGCCGTGTAGCACGACGCATCTGGTCAAAGACCATGAAGCATAAATACAATGCGAACAGCCGCTCTCAAAAATTGAAATACCATATTCAAACTTCCGGTCGCAGCCTGCATGCACAGGAAATTGATTTCAATGATATCCGGACAACACTGCAGGCTTTGTATGCCATTTACGATAATTGCAATTCGCTTCACACCAATGCTTACGACGAAGCAATTACAACGCCAACGGAAGAAAGCGTTCGCCGTGCCATGGCCATTCAGTTGATCATTAACAGGGAACTCGGTTCTGCAAAAACAGAAAATTTTATTCAGGGTTCTTTTATCATTGAAGATCTGACCGATTTAGTAGAAGAAGCGGTACTCGCCGAATTTGATCGCATTAATGAAAGAGGCGGAGTGCTTGGCGCTATGGAAAGAATGTACCAGCGAAATAAAATTCAGGAAGAAAGTCTTTATTACGAACACCTGAAGCACACAGGCGAATTGCCGATCATTGGAGTCAATACTTTTCTCAATAAAAAAGGAAGTCCAACAGTTTTACCCAGTGAAGTGATCCGTTCCACCAGGGAAGAAAAGGAACAGCAGATACAAAACCTTCATGCTTTCTGGAAACGCAATGAAGCAAAGAGTGAAGAAGCGTTGAAACGTTTGAAAGAAGTGGCCATCAGGAATGGAAATTTGTTTGCCGAATTGATGGAAACAGTAAAATACTGTTCACTCGGACAAATCACCCATGCTTTGTATGAAGTAGGCGGACAATATAGAAGGAACATGTAGTGCTTAATTTGAAAATCCTGAATTCCTGATATCAATTACATACGTTTTTGTCCACCTATCATGCCATGGATAGCAAGGATTACCAAATGCGCTGAACGGCTCGAACGGAACAATGCGGGAAAATCCTCTGGCTAGTGCTTTTGAAAAAGAGAGGGAACTGCCATCCTCGTTTACAGCTTTAGTGCCTGTAATAAGTTTTCCTAAACTTCTGCCTTTGAAAATTCCTTCCACAAGCGACATATATACTCCATACAACACAAGCCAAAGCAAGCGGTCAAGCAAAGGGTTCGTGTCAAGCATGCCGGCATTATCAATGCTTTCAGGATTAAGCAACGCCATGACCATGGCTCCTATAAAAATTAAAACATAAAATACCAGAAAGTCAATGAGATAATTGACAAAGCGTTTACCGGTACTTGCCTGCACTAATTGAGGTTCTAAGTCAACGAGAATGT
>JAICTW010000687.1 GCA_025936195.1 Flavisolibacter sp. | reverse complement strand
TTTGGGACCCTATGGAGCAACAGCCCCACGACAGCGATGTAAAAGCATTGCTTCGTCTCGCCGTAACCTGGAATATCATTATTGCCTGCAACAGAACCACGGCCGATTTTGTTTTAACATCGGTTTTGATGAACGATGATTACTTGCTGGCTATTCCGGATTATTCAGGTTATTTGAACAGGAGAATAACTTCCTGAGAAAATGATGGAAGGGAAAGGCTATGAATAATCAATGAAATAAAAATAATCAAGAGAATAAAAAACAGGATGAAGTAAAAGCAGGCGAAGAAAGAAATTGCAGAAGCATCCTAATTTCAGCTTGTTCGCTAAATTCAATTTCGCCTGCAGATAATACATTCATCTAATACTTCGTCAACTCCGGTTGAACTTCATCAATCCAGCCAAGAATACCGCCTTTCAAATTATACAAGTTGGTAAAGCCAAATTTCTCTTCCAGCTCACGAATCGCTTTTGCACTTCGTCCGCCCATTTTACAATGCACAATTACTTTTTTGTTGCGATCAATTTTATTGGCATTGGCAGAAACGGTTGAAAGCGGAATCAATTCACCGCCAATATTCGCAATCTCGTATTCATGTGGTTCGCGAACATCAATGATCTGAATGTCTTCGCCACGAACCTGCCAGTTATACAATTCTTTTGCAGTAATTTCTTTGATTGGTTTTTCCACTGCTTTCACTCCGCTGAATTGTTCGTAGTCTATCAATTCTTTGATTGTCGGATTTTTTCCATTCAAAGGATTGGCCGGATTGCGTTTGATCTTAAAGGTTCTTGTTTCAAAATTCAAGGCATCAAAAATGAAGAAGCGTCCGCTCAATGGTTCACCAACACCAGTGATTAGTTTAATTACTTCCAATGCCTGCAAGCTTCCAATAATACCGGGAAGAACCCCCAGCACACCACCTTCGGCACAACTTGGCACCAATCCCGGAGGTGGAGGAGCCGGATAGAGGTCGCGGTAGTTGGGGCCAAGCTCTCCGCTCTTATCTCTGTAATTAAAAACAGAAACCTGTCCTTCAAATTGAAAGATAGAGGCAAACACATTTGGCTTGCCCAATAAAACGCAGGCATCATTCACTAAATACCGTGTAGGAAAATTATCTGTCCCATCAGCAACAACATCATAGTCCTTAATAATGTCGAGTGCATTTTTTGAAGTCAATTGTTCATTATAAACTTTGATCGTGATGTGCGGATTGAGTGCTTCCAGTCTTTGTTTGGCAGCTTCCACTTTCAGTTTTCCTATTTCATTTACGCCAAACAAAACCTGTCGTTGCAGATTGCTGTCATCCACTACATCAAAATCAATGATGCCAATAGTGCCCACGCCGGCAGCAGCCAAATACAAAAGGGCCGGACTTCCCAATCCACCGGAACCCACAACAAATACTTTTGCTGCTTTTAGTTTTTTCTGCGCTTCCAATCCAAAATCAGGAATAATGATATGCCTGTCGTAACGGGATAATTCCTCTTTTGAAAAATGTATGTTCTCGTAACTCATGTTTTCGTTTTTAAAATTAATTAAGCAAGTCCGCCTGCAATAGCTGGAACAATGCTAATAATGGTTTCGTCTTTAGTGGGTGTTTGGTCTTGTTGAAGATTGCGAATGTCTTCATCGCCAACAAAAATGTTTACGAACGAGCGAATGTTTCCCTTTTCATCTAATAAATGTTTTTTCAGATCGGGAAAATTATGCGTGAGCTCATTCACAACTCCTTTTACATTGTTGGATCTGATGTTCACCCTTGCTGTGTTGTTGGTAAATTTTCGTAATGGTGTGGGAATAATGATCGTAGCCATTTTATTTATTTTGTTTTGTGATCAATTGGTTTTCTATTGTTTCTTCTTCAAATTGAAAGCTGTCGTTTAATTGCCAGGAACGGATATCGGCAATTTCATTTTCTTTTACAGAGATAATGATGTAAGAGAAATACGGCTGTGCTGCAACTCTATCATGTTCTGATGGAATGGCCGGATGATTGGGATGAGAATGATACACGCCTAACAACGGCAACTCTTTTTCATCAGCAAACCGTTCTGCGTTCAGATAATCTTTTGGAGAAATTTCAAACCGCCTTCTTTTATCACCTTCTTTGGAATTGTTGACTATTAAAATGTCCATGATAATTCTCTCTTCACCAATTTCTTTTCCAAGGAAAAATCCGCAGCATTCATCCGGAAAGCTTTGCAGCGCATCCTGAAACATTTCATCCAAAGGCTTTTGTTCAATA
>JAICTW010000166.1 GCA_025936195.1 Flavisolibacter sp. | reverse complement strand
TTTACCGTATGGAAAAGAAAAAGGGATTTTCACACACTAAGTTTCATTAAGATTCCCTTAAAACGAATCTTTCCCTTGTGCTTCTTTGTGCTCTTCGCGGCTTCGTGTGAAAAAGAAAAACCCTTTAACCACAAGGGCTTTAAAAAATTGTCAAGAATTGCTGGCAAATTCCAAATATTAACTTTAATTTAGGATAAAATTTAAAAATAACCACCATGAAAAAATCTTACTTCAATCCGCTGACCACATCCTTTATCATTCTTGGTAGCTGCTTAATTATTACCAGCTGCACAAAGGATTTTAAAGATACCAATCCGGCTTCTAATCAAACAGTTGCCCCTGGTACTGCAACAGCTTTACAAAATGATCACTTTGTTCCAAATCAAATCCTGGTAAAATTTAAGAAAGGAGTATCAGAAACCTCAAAGGGCAAAGCTTTCGGAAAGATAGCTGGTAATGTTTCTGAAAAAATTCTTACTAAAGCAATGCAACATTTCGGCGACAATGATGGTTTTTATGTTGTTAATACGCCACTTGCTGTCTTGGATGCCATTGGAAAAGTGAAAGGCGTGGACGTTGAATTCGCGGAACCAAATTATACATATCAACATGAACTAGCTTCCAACGATAATTATTTTACCAATGGTTCATTATGGGGAATGTATGGCGACGCCTCCAGTCCTGCCAACCAATATGGAAGCCAGGCTGCAGAAGCATGGGCCAGTGGACATACAGGTTCTGCCACTGTTTTCGTGGGAATAATTGATGAAGGCGCTATGTATAATCATGAAGACCTTCTTGGCAATTTTGGAAATCCAAAAGAGATCGCCGGCAATGGAGTTGATGATGACCACAATGGATATGTTGATGATCATTACGGATGGGATTTTGTCGATAATGATAACACTACTTTTGATGGAACCGGTGATGATCACGGCACCCATGTCTCAGGAACCATAGGCGCTATTGGTGGAAATGGAAAAGGTGTTGCCGGAGTTAACTGGCATGTAACTATTATCTCTGCAAAATTTTTAGGAAGAAGAGGTGGCACAACCGCCGATGCAGTAAAAGCAGTCGATTATCTGACTGATCTTAAAACAAGAGACGGATTAAATATCGTAGCTTCCAACAATTCATGGGGCGGGGGCGGATATTCACAGGCTTTATATGATGCGATTGACAGAGCCAATACTGCCAATATTTTGTTTGTAGCCGCAGCCGGCAATGATGGAAATAATATAGATGCAACTGCAAGTTATCCAGCCGGTTATAACAATGCAAACATTATCTCAGTAGCTGCAATAGACAAAAACGGTGCGCTGGCAAGCTTTTCAAATTATGGTAAAACAACTGTGGATATTGGTGCTCCCGGTGTAGGAGTTTATTCTACCATCCCTGCCAAAAGTGGAAAAAATATTGTTTCGTCCTATGCATCTTACAGTGGTACATCCATGGCAACCCCACATGTTACCGGGGCTGCAGCTTTATATGCTTCAACTCACGCAGGCGCTACTGCTTCACAGATCAAAGCAGCAATCCTGGGCAGCGCAGTTCCAACCAGTTCATTAAGTAATAAAACCGTTACCGGTGGGAGATTAAACGTAAGTGGATTCTAAAGAATTTAAGAGTTAAAAATCGAATAACAAATCCTGCAGGTAGCACACGCGTGCTACCTGTTGCTGTTCATTATTACTTCAGTTCAAAAGATAAATTGGTAACTTAAGGGAAAGGATAATTACAGTTACCCCAGCTTACATTATTATTGTATTGACTTTTTTAAATAAAGACAAGTAACGCTCGCGCACAAGCAGGAGGGCTGTGCCCGGGGGGGCTTGTCCGTGCTAAACTGTTAGCCTGCCCTTATCGAATGGGCCACCTGCTTATCGAATTGGAAGGGCAGTGAAGGGCTTTTGAAGATGAGCCTTGTGGGAAATGGGTCTTGATGCACAAGGGAAACCGTTGCGCAAAAAAAGGGGATAAAAGATCTGTCAGGTAAATTGTTCAAATGTTCCCGGTAATTTTTTTTACCCTCTGTATTATTCTTTCGGCTTGCAGAATTTCGTCTATCTCACGGATACTTGTTTTATCTGAAAATTTATATTGGGATTCGCTCAAGTGAGGATTTACCCTGTTTTGCATTTGTTTAAGCCCAAATATCTTATATAACTCCCTTCATTGGCATTATAATTTTATCAGTTCTGATCATTATGATTCATAATGACGTGTGCCATTTATTATTCATTTTGTCCAATTATAGAATTCCAATCGTTATTAGTTTTTAACTCTTAAAACAAATAGAATGGAAACAAGAATTAATTTGTTGGAAAAAGGACAAAATGCCTTAAAAACACTGTATCCTGTAGGAAGTTATTTAGCGAAATCACCGGTTGGAAAGCCGCTTTTGGACCTGGTATATTTCAGGGTTTCTCAAATCAATGGCTGCGCTTTTTGCCTTGATATGCATTCGAAAGACCTGCGGGCGGAAGGAGAAACTGAGCAACGCCTTTATACACTCGATGCCTGGCGCGAAGCGCCTTTCTATACTGACAGGGAACGGGCAGCACTTGCCTGGGCAGAGGCGGTTACCAAAATTACCAATGGAAATATACCAGATGAAGTTTATGAAACCGCCAGGAAGCAATTTTCAGAAGAAGAACTGATCGATCTGACTTTGGCAGTCACCACGATCAATACTTATAACCGGATGAATATTGCCTTTCGCCCACCTGTAGGAACTTATAAGGTTGGCCAATTCAGTTAATTGTTTTTCTTTGATTGTCCAATTCCAACAACTCAGTCGTTATTATTTTTTAATCATTAAAACCTAAACAAAATGAAAGATTTCTTATTCTTATTCAGGATGAACGGTGCTCCCAGCGGTTCACCTGACGAAATGCAGGCAATGACCAAACGCTGGATGGACTGGATAGGGGGTATTGCCGCTCAAAATAAATTAACAGACCGCGGCAACCGTCTTTATCCTTCCGGTAAGGTGGTAAAGCCGGGTAATGTTATCACCGACGGCCCTTACACAGACATTAAGGAATCCATCGGGGGTTACACCATTGTAAAAGCTGATTCATTGGAAGAAGCCACCGAACTGGCAAAAGGATGCCCCGGCCTTTCCGTTGGCGCAAGTGTGGAGGTGAGGGAGATTCAGCAGATGTAATTATTGCAAGGTTGCCAACCTTTGCTTCGTTTTAGTTAATAGTGTGCGTCTTCAAGGTTGGCAACCTTCATTGAACTTTTCAAAAGTTGGCAACCTTCATTGAAATCCGGAGATACTCCTTGCCGTGGTCGGTGTCCTCACCGACCACATGGATTGTATGCGTTTTCAAGGTTGGCAACCTTAATTCCTTGCCGTGGTCGGTGTCCTCACCGACCGCATGGATTGAATGCATTTTCAAGGTTGGCAACCTTAATTCCGGAGACGCAATTTGAAAACCGTTGAATGCCTTTGTACTTTTGCAAAGGCATTTATTTTTATGAAACAGGCAGAACTGATACCCCATTTATTCAGAACAGAATACCAGAAGATCGTTTCAGTACTTTATAAATTGTTTGGTATTGACCATATTGAAATTGCAGAAGATATTGTGAGCGATACTTTTCTTTCTGCATCTGAACTATGGGGATTGAAAGGCCTGCCCGAAAATCCAACTGCGTGGCTTTATACCGTTGCAAAAAATAAGACAAAAGATTACCTGAAACATCATTCCATTTTTACTGAAAAGATCTCCAAAGAAATAAAATACAGTGCGGAAACCTTCCACCAAACAGAGATTGACCTGTCTGTCAAAAATATCAATGACAGTCAGCTGGCAATGATATTCGCCGTTTGCCACCCCTGCAATCCGCCGGAAGCGCAAACCGGGCTGGCCTTAAACCTGCTTTGCGGCTTTGGAGCAGCAGAAATTGCCAACGCTTTTTTGACCAACAAAGAAGTTATTTACAAACGGTTGCAACGGGCGAAGGAAAAACTGAGAAATGAGAAAATCAAAATAGAGCAGCCGTCCCTAGCTGAAATCAATGAGCGGCTTCCGTCCGTTTTACTTACTTTATACCTGCTTTTTAATGAAGGCTATTATTCCTCGAGCCAGGATGCCAGCCTGCGGAAAGACCTTTGCCTGGAAGCGATGAGACTAACTTTTCTGCTTATCCAAAACGAGCACACCAACCTGCCGGCTGTGAATGCGTTATTCTCGCTGATGTGTTTTCATTCCTCGCGTTTTGAAGCAAGAACCGATGAAGATGGAGCGGCCATTTTATACGACGACCAGGATACCGCTCTCTGGAACCAGGAACTGATTGACAAAGGTGAATATTATTTAAACCTGTCGTCCCGCGGCAATCAATTATCGAAGTATCACCTGGAGGCGGCCATCGCTTATTGGCATACATACAAAGAAGACACGAAAGAAAAGTGGGAAAATATTTTGCAGCTCTACAATCAGTTACTGCAAATAGAATATTCACCCGTCGCTGCGTTGAACCGCACATTTGCCCTTGCAAAGGCGAACGGGAAAAGGGAGGCAATAACAGAAGCTGAAAAATTAAGCCTGCCTGATAATCATTTGTACTATACTTTATTGGGAAATCTTTATACCGGTGTGGATAATACCAAAGCATTGCAGCATTATCAAAAAGCACTGAGGCTTACCCATTCCAATTCTGATAAGGTGATCATTGAAAGGAATATAGAACGACTGAAAGAAACATTGTGACTGACCAGGTCATTGAATATTGAAGAAGGATGCCGCATAAATCACCTCTGTCGGCATAAACGCCTCCTTTTTCATCTCCACCCATGTATTGTATTCAAACCTTTTATAGATGAGCCGGGCGGCTATAACCAAAAGGCTTTGCTGAGGTGTGTCCACATGAAACTCCAGCACCTGCGCGGCGACCGGTGTATCGTTATAAAGAATATCTATCGTATGCGTTTCATTGCCGCACGACTCCCCTGTTTTCAACAGGCATCCCGCTACAGAAATCACCAGTGTTACCAAACCGGTACCTGCCGGAGCAGCAATTTCCTTAGAGGGAACAAAAGGATTAATGCTTACTGTAACAAGATTTTTGCTGCGGTACACTAATGGTAAGTGGTACTTTAAACCTTTCGCTGACCGGTTGCCCTTTTGTAAACTCCAAACTGCTTACAAAAGGTACTGCATCCGTCGGCGGCAATTCATCAATAGCGGATTGGCCAAGCCATTTGGCTATGGCTCCTGAAAACCTGCTTTGCATGCTCCTGTCTGTTGCTAGCGGCATACAAGATGTTAGCCCGCCGCGCAATGCTTTGCCGGCCCTGGCTGCAATACCAAAATTCACCGATCTTATTTTCGTGGCCGCCGATTGCTCAATATGCGATGCTTTTACCCGTGCGCAGTTGGTGCCCATGCGGCGGTAAAATACCAGGTTTCCTACTGTGCCGTTCAAAAATACGTCTGTTACTTTTGCCATGAACTTTTGATTTTGTTGGTTTGCCTTTCCTTTATGTTCCTGCCTGAATGCCTGTTACCTGCGCCTGTTTCGGTGCGTTACCTCTGCGTTAATTAACGCACGGGTAATGTAGTTTATTACTACCAGGTAGCAGGAAGGTAACCTGGAGGTATAGCCCATGTCCTCTTTAGCTGCTGTATAAGAAAGAATGAACCCATAATATAAGAAGGAGATAAAGCTAAAGTCCGAAGGAGATTGTGGTGGAATGAGTAGCGTTGCCCCAACAGGTAAATCTTTATTTTTATTCTTGTGTTGCAAATCACGCACAGCGGCACTTTTATTATTTTAAGCCTTGTAAGAATAGCCTGAGAGCAGAACTAATGAAAAGATTACTGACTCACCGGATGCCAATTTCAGCGGCAGTAATACTGTTACCTTTAATGACGTGCTCGCCTGTGAAACGGAAATAGCGGGCGCTAACCGGCTGTTTCAGATTAACTGTTTGCCCGACAGGGTTTGAGCGGATATTTGAAAACTCGCCCTGTGCTGCTTCCTTCCAGTGTACCCCATCCTGACTCGTAAAAAATGTATACCGGTCTACTATGCCTTCTACTTGTTTATCCTGCCGTGGCAGATAGGTAAAGGCTTTGATCTCGTTAGTTCTTCCCATGTCCACGTCAATGGATTCCGGGTGAAACAGTACGGTGCTATCCTTTACCATCTGCTTGTATATCGTATGTGGGTTATCGTCGATCACCTGCTCATAACGTTCACTTTCACCAGCCTTTCCTATAATCTTCCAGCCTGCTTTGCTGTAGTCGAAATGATGACTGCTTACCGGACTTTCTTCACCGGCATCAAAGCTGCACGCCTTAACTATTGCGCTTTTTGACAACAATACCGGACGACTGTAGAGCGGAGAGGCACCCGTCGGCTCCGCTCCATCCATTGTGTAATGGATGCTTGTAACCGGTGCTTC
>JAICTW010000210.1 GCA_025936195.1 Flavisolibacter sp. | reverse complement strand
TTACTTTTGTTGGGTCAATAACACCCGCTGCAATAAGGTTTTCGTATTTCTCATCGCGGGCATTGAAACCAAAATCGCCTTTGCCTTCGCGAACTTTATTTACAACAACGCTGCCTTCAATACCGCAGTTTTCAACAATCTGGCGAAGTGGTTCTTCCAAAGCACGGCGAACGATTTGAACACCTGTTTTTTCATCGGCGTTTCTTGTGTCAATTTTTTCCAATGAAGGAATAGCACGGACAAACGCAACACCACCACCCGGAACAATACCTTCTTCAACGGCAGCACGTGTAGCATGCAACGCATCATCAACACGGTCTTTCTTTTCTTTCATTTCCACTTCGGTAGCAGCACCAACATTCAACACCGCAACACCGCCGCTTAATTTAGCAAGGCGTTCCTGCAATTTTTCACGGTCGTAGTCAGAAGTTGTGTTTTCAATTTGAGATTTGATTTGATTGATACGTGCCTGAATCGCATCTTTTTCACCACGGCCACCAACAATGGTTGTGTTGTCTTTATCAATCACCACTCTTTCAGCTTTACCCAAATAGCTGAGGTCTGCATTCTCGAGTTTGTAACCTTGCTCTTCGGAAATCACAACACCTTTTGTAAGGACAGCAAGGTCTTGCAGCATTTCTTTTCTTCTGTCGCCAAAGCCAGGAGCTTTTACAGCAGCCACTTTCAAAGTACCACGCAATTTGTTTACAACTAAAGTTGCCAGTGCTTCACCTTCGAGGTCTTCAGAGATGATCAGTAATGGAGCACCTTGCTGAGCTACTTTTTCCAGTATGTGAAGGATGTCCTTCATGCTGCTGATCTTTTTGTCGTAGATCAGGATGTAAGGATTCTCCAGTTCAGCTTCCATTTTTTCGCTGTTGGTAACGAAATAAGGAGAAATATAACCACGATCGAACTGCATTCCTTCCACTACGTCAATGCCGGTTTCAATACCTTTTGCTTCCTCAATAGTGATCACACCATCTTTAGAAACTTTGGACATTGCTTCAGCAATCAGCTTTCCAATCTCTTCATCATTGTTGGCAGAAATTGAAGCAACCTGCTGAATTTTTTGGTTATCATTACCTACAACTTGTGATTGAGATTTCAGGTTCTCAACTACCGCCCTAACGGCTTTTTCAATTCCACGCTTTAAATCCATTGGGTTTGCACCAGCAGCTACATTTTTCAAGCCTTCGGTAATGATGGCCTGTGCCAATACAGTTGCAGTAGTAGTTCCATCACCGGCGATATCTGCGGTTTTTGAGGCTACTTCTTTCACCATTTGTGCACCCATATTTTCAATGGCATCTTCCAGTTCAATTTCTTTAGCAACAGTAACACCATCTTTTGTTACCGATGGAGCACCAAATTTTTTCTCAATAACTACATTACGGCCTTTAGGTCCTAATGTTACTTTAACGGCGTTAGCTAAAGCATCAACGCCTTTTTTCATTTTATTGCGGGCATCAGTTTCGAAAAACAGTTGTTTTGCCATAATTATTAATTGTTTGATTGATTAATTGATAAATTGTTTTCGCGTGTTTGCTCAATAAGTTCGCTGCAGCCATGCAGCCATTCAACCATTAAACAATTGCCAGAATATCACTCTCTCTCATGATCAGGTAATCTTGGCCCTCAATGGAGATTTCTGTTCCGGCATATTTGCCATACAAAACGGTATCGCCATTTTTTACGGTTACGGGCTCGTCTTTTTTACCCGGACCTGCGGCGATGACAGTACCACGTTGAGGCTTTTCTTTCGCTGTGTCAGGGATAATAATACCACCGGCCGTTTTTTCTTCAGCGGCAGCCGGTTTTACAATTACTCTGTCATGCAGAGGGGTAACATTTACTTTGTTAGCCATACTTTATGTTTTTGGTTTTAATGAAAATTTTTCAGTCAGGTTTGACTTTTGTCAGGTGCGCAAAGGTAGGCTAATTGTGTGCCATCACGGTAGAAAGTGAAAAAATTGCAGTTTGGTTGAATTCCTGTGCTAAAAAGCTAAAACAAAAAGGAAGTTTTGACATTCTATTTATGCGCTTGCTTCACTGCACTGCTATTTTGCTATGCCGTGCTGTGTCCGGCTCAGCGTTTTATATGTCTGGCAATCTTGGCTATTAGAAAAAGTAACCGCTTCAGCGGTGAAAGTTTCCGCTCATATTACTGCTTTCAGATAACGCCAGAAATTACGGAGAACCCTCGCCATGATGTTATTGGATTTAATCTGTGAGCATACGAATCAATAAGCAGGTCGTCATGGCTCATATTTTGCAAATAGTAGTTTCAAAATGTAAAGATGGGATTTGATCAATACCACGAACCGCCCGAAGAATTATCAGCCGAAACAAGAACAATGGCGAGAATGCTGGCCTCTTTAACCGAAGAAACAGAAGCCATCAATTGGTACGAACAACGCATTTCTGTGGAAAAAGACCCGCAGGCAAAAGCCATTATGGAAAATGCCCAGCAGGAAGAGTTCAAGCATTTTGGAATGGACCTTGAATTTTTATTGCGCAAAAAAGAAAAATGGCGCACTACATTAAAAGAAATCTTATTCAAGTCCGGCGACATTGTAAACCTTGGAGAAAAAGGAGAAAAGAAAGCAGATTAACTATTGTAGCATCAGCGAGTATAAATTCAAATACTTACCTGCTTAATTTTTCAGCCTGACATATCTTTCAATATTGGTCCGGTTTACTCCCGCACCTTCTACCTTTTCAATTCCGGACTGGGTGAGCGTATCTCCTTTGATGGAAATAGTAAATGTAAAATCATGCCCTTCCCATTCCGGTGCACTGCAGTATTCAAGGTGTTCTGTGTAATTGCTATCTTTTAATGAATAGCGACCACCACCCGCTTCAAACGCCTTCGTTGAATCTTTGCCTTTATTCAGATTATGCTGTAAAAAAGCAAAATGGTCGTCATTAATAATTTTAATGAAGGATAGGTTTTTGGTATAATCAGTAACAACCGTATCGCCTTTTTCTATAAGCGTTCCGGTGAGCAGTTTCCATGTTCCGGTTAAAGGAAGAGAAGCAGCTTCTGATTGATCCTTACGATTTTCTGCAGAGCAGGAAATGAGAACGATGCTGAATAATGTGATGATGGCTTTTGGTTTCAAGTGGCTTAGTTTATGGTTCTAATTTAAGGCATATTGGAAATGTAGGAGAAGTTTTTTTGTTTTAAGCTTTGTTGTAGCCATTAAGCCTGAATTCAGAAAATATTCAAGTTTCTTAAAACACCTGTTGGATTACAAGTCTGACCGTCGTTTCTTTAAGGCAATATCTTTCATACTAATGAAGCATTCTTTTTTGTTGGGGTTGATTGTGGTTTCTCTTTTCTGTGCATCACAAAGCACATTCAAACATCCATCACTGATTTCTGTTTCTTTCATTGAGAATAATTTCAAAAATAAACAGCCATTGAAATTGAATTCTGATTTAGATGGCGGACTTTCTTTTGGATTTTTAAAAGGAATCAATCAAAGATTTGACTGGCAGCTAACCTATTCAGGATCTTTTTCTGACAGCTTTTCAAAAAAAACAAACCTGAGTGACAGAAAAAAATTTCTTTCAGAACTTGACCTGTCTATGCGTACGAGACTTTTCGCAAAAAAAGTTGCTTTGCAACCTTTTCTGCTTACGGGCTTAAGTTTTGATTTCGCGGAAAATAAAATTTCTTCCTGCTTACTTATCGGACCCGGAGTGCAGTGGCAGTTTAAAGATGCCTACATTCAACTTAACGCTTTATATAAGCCAGCGTATGCCGGAACCATCAATACTCATTATTTCTATAGTATAGGTTTGGCTGGCAAAATCAATAATGCAAAATCAAAAAAGAAAAAAAACACAAGGATTGCCGCTTCGGTTACCAATGCTCCTGTAATAAAAGATACAGATGGCGATGGTATTGCAGATTCGGTTGACCATTGTCCTGCAATAGCCGGCCTGTTGAAATTTAATGGCTGTCCCGATTCTGATGGCGACGGAATTCCTGATAATCTTGACAAATGCCCTGCAATATTTGGTAAAGAAAAATACCAGGGTTGTCCTGCGCCTGATACGGATGGTGATGGCATCAATGATGAGGAAGACAGTTGTGTTACAGTTGCCGGCGTGATACAAAAACATGGCTGTCCTGAAGTGGTTGAAAACACCATTCAAAGTTTAAACCTTGCAGCAAGCCGGATCTATTTTGAAACAGGCAAAGCAGTATTATTATCAGAAAGTTTTAGCGCATTGGACACTGTGATCAGCATCTTACAACAATATCCTTATAAACATTTGCTGATTGAAGGCCATACCGATAATATTGGCAGTGAGGCATCCAATCTTTTGCTTAGCGAGAACCGGGCAAAGGCCGTTTTTTCTTATTTGGTGAAAATGGGCATTCGGTCAGAACGGCTGTCGTATAAAGGGTTTGGTGCTTCAAAGCCAGTCGCAGATAACAACGTTCCTGAAGGCAGAGCAAGAAACCGGAGAGTGGAGTTGAAACTTTATGAAAGCAGGTAGAGGCTTTTGTTTGTTTTTTTTATTGAGATTTTCAGAACACTAACGATAGCAAGGCAATTTTTTATTTCAATCTTCTTTGGTAAGATTTACTTTGCACTGAGTTGCATTGCTACTATTAACTTTCCCGGGGAGTGCCCACAACAGTATCATATAAAATAAAGAATCTTGGGTGGCACTCCTCAAATGGTTTACGGCATCCGGTTATATTTATGTTGCGAGGAGTGCCGCCTAACAGTTCCCTTATGTAAGCTGATCCGGTGGAGACTTCCCGGAAAATGAAGAAGAACCTGGCTTTGCTTGTCGTGCAAAGGCCTTTGTTTGTGAAGCAAAAGACCTTACTTGCGAGGCAGGGATGATTGTTGGTTAAGCAAAGAGCTTTGCTTGTTGAGCAAGGCGCCTTGCTTGTAGTTCATTTAGAGTTTTCTCGCCGATGGCTGATTGCGCAATGCGCAATAAATATTGCGCAATGAAGTTTTTGATGAGAATCAATGATTTAGAAATTTTGGAGTTGCGTGTAATTGCGAATATCTTAGTGTTAGCCGCCATGTTAAAACAGTCTGCAGTCCATAAAAATTCAGCTGACATCTGGCAGTCAGTTCAACATTTCGCTTTTGTTCTTATTGGCCGAAACAAAAATTACATCGGTGTAAGTCTTGCCAGTCACGGAAACTATTTTTCAAGAAATAGGAAACAGAAAATTACAGGATGCGCGACCATTTAGAAAAAAATAACAGTAAACTTCGGACAGCTTCAATTATTTATGCAGCTTGTATTTTAGGTTTTTTGGGGACAATTCCGACGCTTCTACTTTGGACAACTGAACTTTCTTATATGGTTGGACAATGGTATAAAGGGTTTTTATTACTCTCCTCATTTTCTATTTGGAGTAGCGTGATTGGCATTTGGCAATTGATGAAGAGTGATTTCGTCGCATAATTCCTTGTTATCATTGTGACACAAATAATTTTATTCAAGTATAACGAGATGTGGAGCTATGCCTCGCTGATTGTTCCAACCCTCGTGACACTATTAATTGCTTATTATTATAGAAAATGACATAATTCAACTTGAACAACGCTAACCGACAATGAGAAGAATACGCTGACAGAACACAGGCGGCTAACAGCGGTTTGCTACTATGCTGGTGTAAGCTTCCCCTTTTTTCGTGCCATTCAAAAGTATAAAATTGAATAGTTTTTAGTAATTCTAGGGAAACGGATTAATAAATTCCAGCGGTGGAACATAGCCCAGCGACTTGTGTGG
>JAICTW010000448.1 GCA_025936195.1 Flavisolibacter sp. | reverse complement strand
GATGTTATTTTTTCAATATCATCAGTTACTTCTGCCTGTACATTCAAACGTTCCAGCGCATTCAAAACTGATTGAATGTTTCCGGCATTGTATTTTATAATTGCGAGTTTCATTGTAATTTCATTTCATTAATCCGCCTTTGCTAAAGCTTCGGCGGTTAAAAGCGGAAGTAGCTCACCTGGTAGAGCGACAGCTTCCCAAGCTGTAGGTAGCGGGTTCGAGTCCCGTCTTCCGCTCAATCCCCAAAGCAAAGGCTTATTGAAGAACTCCTTCTAAAAAACTCCTGGTTGCTTCTTCTGTATTCATGTTCTCAATGGCTTTGATGTACGCACTTCCAATGATTGCTCCATTTGCATACTTACAAGCCATTTGAAATGTTGTTTTATCTTTTATTCCAAAACCAACCAAAATTGGATTTCTTAATCTCATTTCTTTTAACCGTTTCAAATAATTTTCTACAGCTGAAAAATCTTTGTTCGATCCGGTGATGGAAGATGATGAAACTGCATATAAAAATCCGCTGCTTAACTCGTCAAGCTTTTTAATGCGCTCTTCTGATGTTTCCGGTGTTACAAGGAAAATAAAATCCAAATTGTACTTCCTGATAATTTCCCTATATTCATTTTCATATTCGTACATCGGTATGTCTGGAATAATCAATCCGTCAATTCCAACTTCTGCAGCTTTTGCGCAAAATTTTTCAAAGCCATATTGAAGTAAAGGGTTTAAATAACCCATCAAGATGACAGGTACATGAACGCCCCCATCCGCTGAAGAGGAGCGAAAATCTTTAAGTTGTTCAAACAATTTTGCAATGGTCATTCCGTTTTGCAAAGCCTTAGTGCTACTTGCCTGGATGACTGGTCCATCTGCCAAAGGATCGCTGTAAGGCATTCCAAGTTCAATCAGGTCAGCGCCATTTGCCTGCAGACATTTCATTACATCAACGGTGCTATTCAACTGTGGATAACCTGCCGTGCAGTAAACATTCAAAATCTTTTCTTGTTTCGTTCGAAACAATTCTTTTATTCTTTTCATATTAATTCGTAAAAAGCTGAAACGTTCTCCCATTCGGGGTCTTCTTCAATATCGAAACTACTTTCCCTTTCTATTGTTGATAAAAAATGATCAAGGAAAGTGTCAACTATTCCATCGCTATCAGTATAAAAAATAATTTGCCTGGAACGATAACTGGTAACATGGCCTACATGTACTGATTGTGTTTGTGTTTCAAGATATTCAATGATCTTCTTTTCGGTTTCAACCAAATACTCATCTTCCTGTTCTTCCGGATAACCATTTTCGTTGTAAGTATCAGGAATAATTTGTATAAATACAGAATATGGATATGACTGCTTGCTTGCATTTTTTAGATCGGTATTAATGATCGCAAAGGCAGGGTATCCGTCCGTTTCAAATTCGAAACCGGTATATGTGGCACTTTCGCTTTTCATAATGTGTCAAAAATTATATTTCTACAAGATCACCAGCTATTGGACGAAAAATGGTTCATTGTAGTATTAATTAAATGCATCCTTCTCTTCCATTGCTCTCATGTACGCTGCTAAATCTTTATCACCTCTTCCGCTCAAACAGATCACAGCAACATCAGCGGCCTTCAACTTCAATTGGTTCAACGCAGCAAGTGCATGCGCCGATTCCAATGCCGGAATAATTCCCTCCAATCTCGCCAGTTCAAATGCTGCATTTAATGCTTCATCATCTGTTGCACTCAAAAATTTTGCACGTCCGCTGTCGAATAAATATGCATGCAAAGGGCCAATGCCCGGATAATCCAGTCCCGCTGAAATGCTGTGTGGCTCTACAACCTGGCCATCTTCGGTTTGCATTACCAGGCTTTTACTGCCATGCAAAATTCCCTGTCTTCCCAATTGTGTTGTAGCTGCACTCTTACCGCTGTGCACACCTTCACCTGCCGCTTCTACTGCAATCAATTGTACATTTTTTTCATCGAGGTAATGATAGAAAGCACCGGCAGCATTGCTTCCCCCACCAACACATGCAATCACCTGTGAAGGCAATTCGCTTCCTGTCTTTTCTTTCAACTGCCAGCGGATCTCTTTACTGATCACACTTTGAAAACGGGCCACCATATCAGGATAAGGATGTGGTCCAACCACACTTCCAATGATGTAATGCGTGTCGTTAGGATTGTTGATCCAATCGCGAATGGCCTCATTTGTCGCATCTTTCAATGTTTTGCTTCCACTCAATGCAGGGATCACTTTTGCTCCCAGCATTTTCATTCTTGCCACATTCGGCGCCTGGCGTTCAATATCTTTTTCACCCATATAGACAATGCACTCCATTCCTTTTAATGCACACACAGTTGCAGTAGCCACGCCGTGTTGTCCTGCGCCGGTTTCTGCAATAATTCTTTTTTTGCCAAGTCGTTGGGCTAATAAAATTTGTCCAACAGTATTGTTGATCTTATGGGCGCCGGTATGACAGAGATCTTCTCTTTTCAAAAAGATTTTCGTGTTGTATTTTTTACTTAACCGCTCTGCCAAATATAAAGGTGTTGGCCGTCCAACATAATCCTGAAGTAATTGCTGATATTCTTTTTGAAAAGAAGTTTCATTGATGATCTCCAAATAGCAGGTACGCAATTCTTCCACATTGCGGTGAAGCATTTCCGGAATATAAGCGCCGCCGAACTTGCCGTAATAACCTTGCTCGTTCGGAGAAAAGCTCCCCTGTCCGTTCTGTGATGACGAAGAGTTTTGTTTGGAGTTTTCTTTTTGTTTTGCTTGGATCATTTTTGTTTGAGTTATTTTTTTATGGGCCAAACTTGTTTACTACTATTTGGCTTCTGTTGTAGCCTGTGGCGCAGTGGGCGCCATCACTCACTTGTGGCGCTTCCGCCTTATTTAAATGGAAAGCTTCAGCGCCATTACGCCAAAGGCGTTGGTACGTTCTATACATCTTATCATCATTTGCGAAGTGCACTACTGATTTCAATTATTCTTTAATTCATCGTTTCAATGTGCCGCCCCTACGGGGCTCAAAGCCAAATGATCTTCTCTTTTCTACCAACCTGTCGCTCCTACGGAGCTTAGTGAAATGATCATTTAATCGGTTACTATTTCATTCTTTGTGAATTTTACTCAAATTGTTTCCAATTGTGTTTTTGTTTTTTCATTGACAACATTTCCTGTGTTCAAAGTGGATGCAGGTTCAAACAACAGCACCCACACTTCTTCTTCAGCAACAGGTTTATGCTCTACTCCTTTTGGAACAATTAAAATTTCTCCTTCATTTACGTCAACTGTTTTATTCCTGAATTCCATTTTAAACTTTCCCCTGATCACCATGAACAATTCATCTTCATTCTCGTGCTGATGGAAAACAAACTCTTTATGCCCACCTTAGCAAATTTAATGTAAAAAAAGGTCAGGAAGTTGCTAAGGGCCAAGTTATTGCTTTTGTTGGCAATACCGGCAGAACTACCGGGCCGCATCTGCATTTTGCTATTAT
>JAICTW010000667.1 GCA_025936195.1 Flavisolibacter sp. | reverse complement strand
CTGCTTTGTAAAATCAATCAGAAAGCCTTGCAGTTTAGCGGCTGCCTTTGTACTTTGGCTGCCAATCCTGACCTCATGAAAAGTATTAATCTGCCTGCTTCATCTAATGGCAGTACACATCAACGCGATGATAATTTTACCGGTAAAGGGCTGGTTAAAAACAGTTCTGAAGACAAAACTTCAACAACAGGAGAAGAAAACGAAAATCATTCTAAAAGAATTCTTTTACTGGTACTGGGTTTGGCTCTTACCTTATCATTAGGTTCTATCCACTGGATGACAACAAAAAAATCAGATCCTCCTCCCAATAAAATCCAGGCATCTGCTCCTGTACAGAAGACAGTTCCAGTACAGCAGGAAATACCCATCCTGCCACAGCCCGAAAAAATTGAGCAACCCAAAACAGATTCCGTAATCCGCATTGAACCCAAAATAGACGAGACAAGGAAATTCAGAAAGAACTGGTCGAAGTATATAAAAGCGGAAAATACCAATTATGCCTATGGCGTACTGGGTGGTATTAATGACCTGTCTATAGTGTTTAGCAATAAAACGGATTATGTGTTGGAAGAATTGACCGCCAAAGTAGTTTACATAAAATCGAACGGAAAGCCATGGAAATCAAAATATGTTTCTGTGTACAACATACCTCCCCATTCGGAAAGAAAACAAACGCTTTCAAAAGTGAATCGTGGCAAATCGGTGGAGATCACTATTTCGAAGATCGTTTCTTCGGCTATGCATTTTAATTATTCCTCTGACAAAGCTTCCAAAAATTCAGACGATCCTTATTTTATGAAGTAACGGATTCAGAACGCATCAGTGTGAAAGAAAATACACTTCCTTTGCCGGGCTCACTTTCAATATGCATTCTCCCGCCGTTCTTATGAAGGAATTCTTTGCACAGCATCAAACCTAATCCTGTTCCGGCTTCGCTGGATGTTCCTTTAGTAGTATAAAAATTACTTTCATTGATCTTTTGCATGGCCTCGTTGCTGATGCCCACGCCCGAATCCTGTACATATACTTCCACAAATGAAGGATGTTCGTTAACGCCAATTTCAATATAACCTTGCTGCGGTGTGAATTTAATGGCATTGGAAATCAAATTGCGCAGTACAAGGTTCACCATGTCCTTATCGGCATATACATTGATCTCAAAATTATTTTTGTTCTCAATGTAAATCTGTTTGGCTTCTGCCTGCAAATGCAACAATTGCAAAACCTCACGGATCATTTTGGATAGGTTCAGTTCCTCGGGACGGGCCGCGCTGGATTGCATTTGTGTTTTAGACCATTGCAACAAGTTTTCCATTAGACCGATGGTATAATTCAGGTCCATCAAAATATCAGGCATCATGCTTTTTATTTCTTCCGCAGGAAGATTTTGCTGATGCATGTTGCGGAACAAATTGCGCATGGCATACATGGGCGACCGTAGATCGTGTGCAATAACGGAGAATAATTTTGTTTTCAACGTATTCAATTCTGCCAGCTCATTTTTTTGTTCCTCCAGCAAATTGGCTTTTTCGCTGATGATTTCTTTTTGTTTGTTGATCTCCATATTTTTTTTGTGCAGGACTCTTTGTTTGGATAAAAGACGTGTATGGTAGCCGGAATTTTCCTTTTTAATAAGGAAGAGTCCGTAAAAAATAAATCCAAGCGCCAACAGGTGATTTAAAAAATAGAGAGGCTTATTCTCAATTTTTACATCATACTGGAATTGATTCAGGACCACCGACAACACAAAATAGTTAACCATGGACAGCGCCACAGTAAAAACCATATAACCGATATCCTGAAGAAAGAAAACAGCCAGCACTCCGTATAAAATGAAATGCAATTCCACACCGGCGTTCATTCCCTTTAAATAAACAAAGCCGGTGAAAAAAGGATAGAGAATAAAATAAGTGAGCTGAGCCGCTTCATACTTTCTGAAATAATTCATACACAAAACCACAATGCTGAGTGTGGAAGGAAGGCAGGCAAGCATCCAGGCAGAAAGCGGAAGATGGTCCTTGTGAAGGATACCAATAACTGGCACAACAATTCCAACAATAAGCTGGAAAAAGTTCAACTGGTTAAAAATGGTGAGCTTGCTTTTTTCGTAGTAATCCATTTTTTCAGCAATACCAATGTTTTTGATAAGCTGAAGAAATTGTTCGGAATGGTGTTTGACCGGCTGCAAAAAACCTTTGGGCGCAACTGAGCGGATTTTTTGGAGAGAGGCTTTTTTTTCAATTAGGATTTCCATAGTGTATCAGTTAGTCCGGGTTAAAGGGAAGTCCAAAATAAAGGTTTTCTGCGACTATTTCAACTGGCGGGGACTACTAATTTGATCTGAAGCAAGCTCAGGCATTTTGTAAGATTAAAGGAATTGGAGTTTATGGTGGTGAAGGT
>JAICTW010000042.1 GCA_025936195.1 Flavisolibacter sp. | reverse complement strand
TGATGGTGCAGGTGGAAAATGAATACGGCTCTTACGGAAGTGATAAAGAATATCTTGACATCAATCGTAAAATGTTTATTGATGCAGGCTTCGACGGTTTGTTATACACCTGTGATCCTGCTCATGATGTGGCGAAAGGACATTTGCCCGGCTTGCTGCCCGCCGTGAATGGCATTGACAAACCAACGCAAATAAAAAAAATAATCAACTCCAATCATGATGAGAAAGGTCCCTACTTTGTTGCAGAATGGTATCCTGCCTGGTTCGACTGGTGGGGAGCACCGCATCATACCGTGCCTGGTGAAAAATATACTCCCGGATTGGATGCTGTGCTGTCAGCGGGAATGTCTATCAACATGTACATGTTTCATGGAGGCACTACACGAGGATTTATGAATGGCGCTAATTATAATGACCACAGTCCTTACGAGCCGCAAATCAGCAGTTATGATTATGATGCACCATTGGATGAAGCTGGAAATGCAACGCCTAAATTTTTTCAGTTCCGTGAAGTCATTGCCAAACATTTATCTCCAGAACAAAAGTTACCCGATGTTCCGCAACCAAAGCCTGCTATTGCCATTCCGCAAATCAATTTTACTAGTACTACCAGTTTGTTTGATGTATTGCCTCGTGCAAAATCCAATGCAACACCTTTAACCTTTGAAGATTTGAATCAGGCGTATGGATATGTTTTGTACCGGACCACCATCTACGGAGGAGAGAAAGGTTTGCTGAAAATAAAAGACCTGCGTGATTATGGAATTGTATTCATCAATGGAAAGCGACAAGGCGTTTTGGACAGAAGGTTAAAACAAGACAGCTTATTGCTTGATCTGCCTGAAGGAAAATGGACACTTGATATTTTGGTAGAAAATTTAGGGCGGATCAATTTTGGACCTTATTTGCTGAAAAATAAAAAAGGAATTACAGAGAAAGTCCTTTTCAATGATAAAGAACTGAAAGGATGGAAAATGTTTTCACTTCCTTTTGATAACATACAATCGCTTTCATTTAAAAAAAGCAAAATCACTTCCAATGTTCCTGTAATTAAAAAAGGATCGTTCAATTTGCAAACTGTTGCAGATACCTATTTGGACATGAGCAATTGGGGTAAGGGAGTGGTTTGGATAAATGGACACAACCTTGGGAGATATTGGAACATTGGTCCGCAACAAACCATTTATGTTCCTGTGGAATGGTTGAAAGAGGGGAGGAATGAAATTATTGTTTTGGAGTTATTGAAGACTGATCAAACTGAATTGAAAGCAATTAACAAACCTATTCTCGATCAGTTGAATCATTCTGTTGTTGACAGGTGATTGGTTTATCTTCATTGGTTAATGGTTTAATTGATTAATTGTTGAAGTGCAGGGTATTCGTTGCTGTAACTGTTTATGCAGAACGATGAATATTGTTTGACTCTGGCAAGCTATCACGGAGTATACTAAAATAAATAACTCTTGAATTTACTCAAGATAGCTATCGGGATCAGCATTCATGCAGAGGCGGAGGGAACGTTGGGACAACTTCTCTGCGATCTCCGCGTCTGTGCTTGAAATATAATGTCTCAAAAGTTTCCAGCAATGAAAAAATATTTCGCTATTCTGTTTTGTTTTTCTTTTTTATTCAGCAGTGCACAAAAAGAGAACGACAGAAAAATATGGCTTAATTATATGGACAAGATTGCACGACCGGTTTTGTTCAATCTTGCCAATGATCAATTGAAAGAAAAAATGCAAGTTGAATTAAGCAAATCGGTTGACAATAAAATCAATCGTTTGCAATCTTCCTATCTCGAAGCATTTGGGAGAACCTTAAGCGGAATTGCGCCATGGTTAGATTTGGAAGGCGGGAGTGCAAATGAAATAAAATTGCGCAATCAATATCGCTCCTGGACATTGAAAGCAATTGCTAATGCGGTCAATCCTTCTTCAAAAGATTATTTGAAATGGACAGGCGGACAACCGCTGGTAGATGCTTCTTTCTTTGCATTTGCACTGGTGCGTTCACCCTGGCCTTGGGACCATTTGGATACAACGGTAAAACGACAGGTAATTGATGCACTGAAATTATCACGATCAACCATTCCTGTTTACTCCAACTGGATCTTGTTTTCTGCCATGATCGAAGCCTTCTTTTGTAAATACGGTTATGAATACGATCCGGTGCGCATTGAATATGCCGTTCGCGAATTTTCACAACACTGGTATGTTGGCGACGGAACTTTTTCCGACGGTATGCAATATCATGATGATTATTACAACAGCTATGTTATTCAGCCTTATCTTGCGGCTATTGTGTCTATCGTAAATAAAAAAGCGAATACGTACAACTGGTTCGCTGATAGATTGGATAAGATCACCAAACGTTATGCAGAAATTCAGGAACGAATGATCAATACCGATGGGAGTTTTCCTGTAACCGGAAGGTCTATCACCTATCGCACAGGTGCTTTTCATCATTTGGCAGATATGAGCTTGAAAAAGCAATTGCCTTCTTCTTTATTACCTGCACAAGTGCGAAGTGCCTTAACAGCCGTTATCAAAAAAGTTTTTGAAGCACCCAATACATTTACAAAAGACGGATGGCTGAATATTGGCCTGTATGGTTATCAGCCAGATCTTGCCGATTTTTATATTAACACCGGAAGTTTGTATTTATGCACCGAAATATTTCTTCCCTTAGGTTTGCCGGAAACCGATGAATTTTGGTCATCGCAGCCGGCGCCATGGACAGCCGTAAAAGTATGGACCGGACAAAACACAACACCGGCCAATCATGCTTTAGATATTCATTAATGAAAAATAAAAACTATCATGCGCATTTCTTTTTTCTTTTTTCTTATTCTCTTTTCATCCGCTACAGTTTTTTCCCAGCAACCTTTGATCACTGATGTTCCGTCCCGCCAAAAACAAATGCTCAATGGCAAATGGCAATACATTGTTGATCCTTATGAAACAGGTTTTCGCAATTACCGTTGGGACGAACGCAAAGAGGATGATGTCGAAGCGTATTGGAGCAGCGATGTTCCCGCCAACAAAACTGACAGAAAAGAACATGGTTATATTGATAAGTATTCCTTGAACGTTCCCGGCGACTGGAATTCGCAAGACCCAAAGTTTCTGTATTATGAAGGAACCGTTTGGTACAAAAAATCATTCGATGCAGAATTGCCGAAAGAAAACGAAAAAGCATTTCTTTATTTCGGTGCGGCAAACTATCGGGCCGATGTTTATTTGAATGGAAAAAAATTAGGAATGCATTTGGGCGGATTTACGCCTTTCAATTTTGAAATTCCTTCCGGTGTATTGAAAGAAAAAAATAATTACTTAGTTGTAAAGGTGGACAACAAACGTTTTGCCGATGAAATACCAACGCTGAATACCGATTGGTGGAATTATGGAGGCATTACCCGTGATGTGGCTGTTGTAACCGTTCCGCAAAATTTCATACAGGATTATTTTATTCATCTCACAAAAGGTGCGGCTATTACAAAAGATAAAACAGTGGAGGGCTGGATAAAATTCAATGCACCGGTGAATGAAGACGTAACTATTGAGGTTCCTGAATTAAAACTGAAGAAGAAAATAAATGTGAATGGAGATAGTGCTGCATTTAATTTCAAACTGCCCAAAGTGCAATTATGGTCGCCGGAAACACCGAAGCTGTATCGGGTTGTCCTTACATCAAAAGACGACAGGATAGAAGACAAAATTGGTTTCAGAACCATAGAAGTACAGGGCAAGGAAATTTTATTGAATGGCAAGCCTGTTTTTTTAAGAGGTATTTCTATTCACGAAGAAATTCCAAATGAAATCAGAAGAGCTTATAGTAAAGAAGATGCCTTGCATTTATTAGGTGAAGCAAAGGAATTGAACTGTAATATGGTTCGCCTGGCGCATTATCCTCATAACGAAAACATGACCAGGACCGCGGATTCAATGGGACTTATGGTGTGGTCGGAAATTCCTGTGTATTGGACTATTCAATTTACAAACGACACGGTTCTGCAAAAAGCAAAAACACAGCTTAATGAAATGATCACCCGTGACCGAAATCGTGCCAGCATCATCATTTGGTCGGTGGGTAATGAAACACCGGTGAGTAAAAAGCGGACATTATTCATGAGCACACTGGTGCAAACAGCAAAACAACTCGATAATACACGATTGGTTTCTGCAGCACTGGAAGTGCACAATATAAAAGGTGTGCATACGATTGATGATCCTCTTGGCGAATACACAGATATTGTTTCTGTAAATGAATATTTGGGATGGTACGGCGGATTGCCGTCGAATTGCAGGAAAGCCCAATGGGATGTAAAGTACAGCAAGCCACTTTTCTTCAGCGAAACCGGCGCCGGAGCGTTGAGTGGTTATCATGCGGATAGTTTGACAAGATGGAGTGAGGAATACCAGGAATGGTATTACAAAGAGCAAGTAGCGATGATGAAACGCATGCCGGATAATTTTTCAGGCATGTCGCCGTGGATACTGAATGATTTCCGTTCGCCACGCCGAAATAATCCTATTTACCAGGAAGGCTGGAACAACAAAGGTTTGTTTGACCACGAAGGAAAAAAGAAGAAAGCGTTTTATGTGTTGAAGGCATATTATGATGAGAAGGCAAGCCCCCTGTCTCACTAAAGGGGATCCCGATAGCTATCGGGATAGGCCGGAGAAACTTTTCTCGCTTCAGTTATTCTTTAAAGCAGTTAGATTTTAGTGAGTTGCTTTTTGTTGAATAGTTCTTTAAAATGAAAGTCGAGTGTTTTGTACTTAGCTGCATTGCTACTTTCATCGTTCCTTGTGTCACTCACTTTTACTACAACAATTCTATTCGACATTGTGGAGGTGCACCATTGAAGCGAGGAAACTTTTGTCAGCTGAGTTTTTGAACCACAGAGACACAAAGACACAAAGGCTCACAAAGAAAAAGCTCTGTGTTGCTTCACATCTCAGTGCCTTTGCGGTTCTAAGAAACTTGCGTTTAAAGATTGGTTGAAAACAGTAGTGGGCTTCGCAAATGATGAATAGAATTACAAACTGTATCAACGCCTTTGGCGTGATGGCGCTGAAGCTTTCCATTTGAATAAAGCGGAAGCGCCACAAGAGTGTGATGGCGCCTGCTGCGCCACAGGCTACAACAGATGTAATATAGTATTAAAGAAGATTGGCTCATAAAATTCATTCACTGATATGTTGTTCATAGGATAGTAATTTATTTTACGCCATTATTTCCTTTCAATCAATAACTCAAATTCAGCTTAACTAAACTGGCCAAACAAAACCAATAAAGAAGTTTAGAAACTTGAAAAACTTCTGCTGCTGTAAAATCAAACTTGGATGTACATTAGCAGAATAAGCCTTCTTAAATAATTTGAAATAAACCAAACCACTATGCATCTTCGCCCGATTGACTATGCTATTGTCGTTTTATACTTTGTATTTGTTGTTGGCATCGGCATCCTCCTGAAGAAAAGAGTGAAAACCGGAAACGATTTTTTAATGAGTAACCGGAGCATTCCGCTTTGGATCACTTCTCTTGCATTTATCTCTGCCAACCTTGGTGCACAGGAGGTTTTGGGAATGGCTGCAAGTGGCGCGAAGTACGGATTATATACAGCCCATTATTATTGGCTCGGTGCTGCATTTGCCATGATCTTTTTGGGTGTGTACATGATGCCGTTTTATTATGGCAGCAAGGCACGCAGTGTTCCTGAATATTTAAAACTTCGATTTGATGAAAAGACGAGGACCTTCAATGCGGCAACGTTTGCAGTGATGACGGTTTTTTCATCGGGCATTTCCTTGTATGCACTGGCTGCTTTACTGGAAATTATTCTGGGTTGGGATTTCAACATTTCCATCTGGCTGGCAGCAAGCGTGGTGCTCATCTATATTTTATTGGGAGGATTAACGAGTGCCGTTTATAACGAAGTGCTGCAATTTTTTTTAATTGTATTGGGAATAGCACCGCTTGTTTATATCGGTATGAAAAAAATTGGCGGCATTAATGGAATCATTCATAATGTGGACAATGCCAAGCTGCATGTGTGGAAAGGAATGGCGCATGCTTCCACCAATCCAATGGGAGTGGATGCATTCAGTCTAATTTTTGGATTAGGTTTTGTGTTAGCCTTTGGTTATTGGTGTACCGATTTTTTGGTGGTGCAAAGAGCCATGATCTCACGTAACATTAATGATGCAAGAAGAACACCCATCATTGCTGCCATGCCAAAGATATTCATGCCCATTATTGTAATTCTTCCTGGTATTCTTTTGCTGGCGCTTCAAAATTCAAGTGGAGGTTTTGAATTGCCGAAAACACCAAACGGTGATGCCAATTACAACATGGCACTGCCGGTAATGCTTCAAAATTTATATCCAAGTGGAATTTTGGGTGTAGGCATTACCGCGTTGATCGCTTCGTTCATGAGTGGAATGGCCGGAAATGTAACGGCATTCAACACGGTTTGGACATTCGACCTTTATCAATCTCATATTAATAAACATGCTTCTGAAAAACATTATTTGTGGGTGGGAAAAGCAACAACCGTTGTAGGTGTTTTAATTTCCATTGCTACTGCGTATGTGGCGAGAGGCTTTAACAGCATCATGGATTTATTGCAATTGGTATTTTCATTTGTAAATGCTCCCTTGTTTGCAACCTTCTTTTTGGGAATGTTCTGGAAAAAAACAACAGCCAATGGAGCCTTCTGGGGATTGGTATCAGGAACGGCAGCAGCAGCGCTTACACATGGACTGACCGTTGCAGAAGGAAAGGGTGGATGGATTGCCAATGTTCATGAGTATTATTCCGGCACCAGCCAGGCTTTTAATATTGCCGGCATAGCGTTTATTGTTTGCTTTATTGTTACGGCCTTGATCAGCAGCTTTACACAAAGAAAACCCGATGGTGAATTGGTAGGATTGGTGTACAGTCTTACACCAAAAACAAAAGATGCTACCAAGGTTTGGTATAAAAATCCTTTGTGGCTGGGTATTTTGGTTTTGATCGTAACGCTTGTGTTTAATATTATTCTCTTCTAAAAATGTTTTATGAATTGGAACAAATTATTTGACCTGCGTTTTATTATCGGAAGTTTTTTCTCCATTGTGGGATTGCTGTTATTGATTTATGGCTTCTTTAATGAAAGCGATCAAACCAATGCTGTAAACCGGTGGTGCGGTGGTGTTTTTGTGATTTTTGGTGTGGTGATGATCCTTCTTTCTTTGCAGAAGGAGGCACATGATGAATTGATGAAGGAAGAATAAGTTTTTCGTTTGCTTTTGGCGTAAAGAAGTGAAACGGTTTGTGGGACACAAGCTGTGGCTGAAAAGCTTTCGTCGGAATAAGATTCCTCAGCCGCTTGAACATTTAGTACATAGATTCACATACATCCGTTACTGCTAATGACAGGTTAATTAAAGAGATGTGGAATTCTAATAAGAACCCAAGCCAAATCTTGCAAGAACAATTCTACACTCCTGCCACAACACTTCTATCTTCTTCCTTTGACAAAGCCGCTCTATGCAAAATCAGTTTTTCTTCTGCTGCATTGAAGGAAAGCTCGATCCATCCATGATAAAGTTTCCTGTTCTTTTCAACCTGTATAGGCAGATATTTATGATCGGCATCCTTCCAGCGGCCCTGCCAAAAGCTACCATTATAATCCGTGATCTTTTCGGTTAGAACAATTGCCGAAATCTCCCACCAGCTATAACCGTTATGAACTTTGCCAATGCTGTCACCTTTGTTCAGCATAGGCGATTCATCAATATCGCTGTTCAGAAGATTGCGTTTAATTCGCGAATGTGCATAAAACTGCATGCGGTCTCTTTGCAAAACGGGATCGCCTACCAGTAAAACGCTAAACAGGAAATCATAGCTGCCGTCGTTATCAACATCCACGGTTTGAAGACGGCCATACTTTACTACCGAGTCATTCAGATCTTTATACAACATAGCCGCATGCGGCGATACAGGCGGAGCAGGAACTTTCAGTGGGTCTTTGTTGCAGGCTATAAGCAACATGCCTGTCACAACGGCTAATAAAATTTTTTTCATACAAAGCCGATTATTGATTTATTCAATCTTGACACAAAGTTTCTGCGTGACGATGTTAATGACCAGTTAAGGTGAATCTGTTGGCATAAACAGTTCATGAAATGAAGTTTTCTGTATTTGAACGGTGAGGACTAAATAAGCTCGTTAGTCATGCAGTTGTTTTGAATGAATCATTTGGCAAGATGGAAAGCTGGCAGGTAGCTCCAATTTCAGAGTAAGGAATATGCCTATGCCTTCAGCAACTGTTGGCGGCCTGGCTTCCGGCACCTACCTTACTGCTGATGCGCTTCGGAGTAAGCCTGGTGTTGGTGTTTACGTTCAAAATTTTCCATTCGATGTAAAGTATGAAGTGAGTGGTTTTTCCGTAAAACTTATGGATGATAAAGGCAATTTGAAAACAGCCAATTGTCAGAGTAATTTGTTTACGGATGAAGCCAGACAATACATTGGTCAATATGCAAAGTCGGGTAGTATCGTAACTATTGAAAACATAGTGGTAAGAGCTCCCGGAGGTACTGAACTGAAGCTTCCGGCACTGATGTACATGATCAAATAATGAACTGAATATTTTTGATACTAAAAAGAGGACTCTATCGGCCCTCTTTTTAGTTATTTTGAAAACTACTTTGTTCCAAACTTATACACCGTTGTCTCCTGGTATTTTTCTCCCGGCTTCAAAATGGTGCTCGGAAAATTCGGATGATTAGGACTATCGGGAAAATGTTGCGTCTCTAAACAAAGTGCTGCATGCTTCACATATTTGGCGCCACCTTTGGTATCTCTTAAGGTACCATCTAAAAAGTTTCCGGTATAAAATTGAATGCCTGGTTGTGTCGTGTAAACATCCATTGTTCTTCCGGAGGTAGGATCATAAACAGTAGCGGCTTTTGAAAGTTCGTTGCCGGTTTTATTCAAAACAAAATTGTGATCGTAACCGCCTTTCACCTGATCAATGTCTTTGCCAATCGGTTTCATAGTTGTAAAATCAAAAGGAGTTCCTTTTACGCTGGCAATTTCACCTGTGGGAATAAGCATTGGATCTACTGGCGTGTATTTATCTGCGTTAAGCTGCAATTCTTCATTGAGTATGGTAGAATCCAGTCCCGCCGACAAATTATAATAAGCATGATTGGTAAGATTCACCGGAGTAGCTTTGTCAGTAGTTGCGTTGTAATCAATCTTTACAGCATTGTCGGGAGTTAATGTATAAACAACGGTAACATTCAAATTGCCGGGATAACCTTCTTCTCCATCCTTACTCAGATAGTTTAATTTCAAACTGCTGTCGCCTTGCTTTTCGGCAGTCCAAACCACTTTATCAAAACCTTTGATGCCCCCGTGCAAACTGTTTCCATTGTTGTTGGTTGCAAGTGTGTAGGTCTTGCCATCCAATGTAAATTTTCCTTTTGCAATGCGGTTACCATAGCGACCAATCAATGCGCCGAAAAACGGATTGGCTCTTTGCAAATAGCCATCAAGTGATTGATATCCTAAAACCACATCCCCCATCTTTCCGTTTTTATCAGGCGTAAGAAGTTTTGTAATGGTGCCGCCGTAATTAATAATGCTCAACTGCATGCCGTTGGCATTGGTGATGGTGTATTCGGTAATGGCCTGTCCATTGTAATTGCCAAACGGCTTTTCTGTAATGCCCACTTTGTTTTGATTTTTAGTTGTACTGTCGGATGACAAAGTTGATGAATTTGAAGAATTGTTACAGCTCATCATTGCGATAATGATAGAAGCAGTGAGTAGCGATTGAAATTTCATATAGCTGTTGGTTTATTGTCCGTAATAAGAATTGCCTCCGTGTTTTCTTTCATAATGTTTTTTGATCAGTGCATCTTTCAATCGCACT
>JAICTW010000684.1 GCA_025936195.1 Flavisolibacter sp. | reverse complement strand
TCGCTACAGAGACGTGGTCTTCGACAAGCTCAGACTGACGAGCTCGCCCCTTCATTAATCTCAGGGCGGACTTAGCTCAGGCGGATAAACGACAAACTTGTAAACAACTTCAGAGGCTCATGCTGGAAGCAAAACGATTGATGATACATACATTAAATCTTAAAAAACAAATGCAAAGAACATTTCATTTTTTTCACTACTTAATTTTTGCGTTGATTGGCTTTCTATTTTTTCCGTCATATATTATCGCGCAATCCACCTGGAAAAAGGAGATTTTAAATTATACCAAAAGCCTTGCTAAAAGTGATGGCGGCTATGGATGGGAAGGTCAGCCGGATTCGCACCTCACTCCCACATTTGCAGTTCTTGGTATTCTGCATGATATTGACCAGCTTCCATCCGGCAATCATTCATTAATAGAATTTATCCGTACACATCATCCACAATTTGGCGTAAGTAAAGAAGCCGGGCCAAGCGGCACGGAAGAACGCGACCTCGTATATCAGCAAATACAAGCTATTCTTTGGCTTGGCGGCGATGCTTCAGATTTCAAAGACAAGGTAGCCAACTGGAAGCCTCAGTTCAATAAGGTTTCTAACTTTGAAAGCCACGGCTATCCTGTATTTATACAGGAAATGATGACACCGGTTTGTAGTGATTTACTACATATTCCTATGAACGATGTTTCTTTTTTGAACAATTATCTCAAGGAAAGAAGAAGAGAAAATGGAAGCTTTAACAATACAAAAGTAAGTGATGACGGAGATGGAAACATTCTCAATACTTATTGGGCCTTATATACTTTATCCCTCTCAGGTAAAATCGAAACACTCACCAAAGAAACAGTTCAGTGGATACAATCTTGCCAATTAAAGAATGGAGGCTTTACCCATCAGCCTGATCCGGCAATTGGCGCCAATGATGATGTGGCTTATACATGGGCTGGCATAAAAGCTTTGCAATTATTATCTGCTAAACCACAAAATGAAAAAGCATGCATTCAATATTTACTTTCATTAAGGAATGCAGATGGCGGCTTTGGAAAGCAGGCGGGACAACCTTCTTCGCCTATGGCAACCTACTATGCCATTAATGCATTGAAAGCCTTAAATGCTTTTTCTTATCTGGATAACGCAAAGCCAATTGCAAATGCAGCTAAAAAACCAACGCCTGATTTTTCAGGACTAAAAGTTTTTACCGTTCAATTTGAAGCGCAGGGATCAGGAAGTCCGGAAGAAGCAGTAATGCTTGCCAAAGATTTAAACATACAATTATGGGGAGCTAAAAATGATAACCCGGGATGGATTGCCATTGCTCAAAAAATGGCTGATGAAAAAAAGATACCTGTTACTTTCTTTCGGTCTGATGAGCCTTATGGTAAAAATGTAAGTGTTCCCGGATTGGGAACGTTTAGCCATATACTCGATTACATTGCACCTGTGCAAAGCGCTTCTCTTGAGTTAGAAAATAATACTCCCTGGCAAAAGTTCAGAAGTATCAATGTTCAAAAGCTATTAGATGATAATGGTGCATTAATATGGCAGGTATCCAATAATGAGCCATTGGGCAGAATGCTTTTGGATGAAACAGTTAAGAACGGTGGCTATGCCGGGATCAGCACCGTTCATTTCATACAAAATTTCCTATTCTGGCTCCCCTACCTTTATCAATATCGCTACCAGATTCCTTTCGTTGCACTCCAGGATGCACATGGCACAGAGGCCTGGTGGTGGTCGGATGAATTACTTCATTACCGCACTTTATTTTTAGCTAAGGAACCTACCTATGAAGCCATGATGACGGCATTAAAAAATAATTGGGTAGTAGCCGTGAGACATGATTCATTGACTGATTTTAAAACAAGAATATTGGGTGGCGCTCCGGGAGTACAATCTTATATTTTATCTCAACAAAACCAATGGAAATGGTGGGGCGATGATCCCAAAAATTTAATACGTCCCTGGGCTGCTATCAGCGTTATTAGTCCCAAAGATTCATTTGAAGTTGCACGGCCTGAAAAGGGAATGAGCATTCGCATCCGCTGCTGGTGGACAGCCAAAAGACCTGTATTGGAGGCGCCTGTAGTAACTCTTGAGCAATTAAAAATCGATAACAAAATAGTAAAGACAGAATATGCAGAGAAAAAAGACAGGCGGGGAAGGCCATCTGATGCTTACTATTTGTACACTATAAGCACTCCATCAAAAGGCAGACATACCATTAAGGCTACGTTCCGAAATCTGAGAGATAATACGCTGAAAACAATGACGAAATATTTT
>JAICTW010000733.1 GCA_025936195.1 Flavisolibacter sp. | reverse complement strand
ATAATGATAACCGCTGCAGCCATCCCAACCTTCCAGCCTTGTATCCGGACTCAATTGCATCATTCCAAAAGGCATGCTGGCGCCGGGATACGTATGCCCATGTCCACCGGTTCCAATGAAAGGATTTACCAGTGAAGCATAATTGCTTTGTGCTATTGCGACAATTGTGAATGTGAAGAAGAAAAGAAAAAAGAAACTGCGTCTGATTGAAAATGATTTCATCTTATGTACGATTACTTATTAGTGTGACTATATAAATATCGAAAGCGTTGACTGAAAAAAATGAAACGAAAGGAATAGCCCCTAAGAATAGGGGCTATTAAACGACTATTGCTGTATGAGAGAAAAAAAGAACAATCATTTTTGAGCCCACCACAAAGGTGTCAGCACGGCATCCTGCCCATTTAAAAATCCTGTTGCCTGTTTATAACCATTCACGTTGCTGTTTTGCAAACCTGAGGGATATTTCATCCTTTGAGGGAAGAACTGCTGATTGCTGGTCATATAATTCGAGTTGGTAAGCGCAGGAAGCGTTTGTATAGGACCTTCCAACACTACGTTCTCAAAGAAAGGCAATCCCAGTCTTCTGTGATCGCTCCATGTCTCCAAAGGAAGCCACGGAGTTTGCGCAATGAACTTTTGAGTAATAATTTTTGTAAGATGATCATTTCTTACGGTGCCATTTTTGTATAAATTATTAACCGGATAATTTATAGTAGCGATACCAGGCGCTCCGGTCAAGCCATCAACATAACTCATTGTATGCGTGTCTCCGGGCTCTGTTGTATTATCCCAGCTTACAGATGTTCCGTCTCTGTTATAATCAGTAGAAGCGAGATAGGCATTTAGATAACTGGAAGTTCCCCAGTACTCAAAACTTTTTGCAATACCGGTTTCATAAGCTGTCTTTCCATCAACCGGAGTAGCCCATCCTCTTACATTGCCTTCAGCCAAAAGGAAATAAGTTTCCCATGGACCGAAGAATACGCGTTTTGCCGTTTGTGTTCTGAATTGATTTTTCAAAGATGGAACCATGCCGGTAGCGCTGCCAATGTCTTCTCCCTGGAAAAGCGTGTTATGCCAGTCGCCCTTTACTCCCCAGTTGCCATCCGGCGTGCCATTCCATGTATATTTTGCATCAATGGTTTTAATAGTTGCACCGCTCATATCTTTTACCTTACCTGTTGTGGTAGAAGTAACCGCTCCGCAGGTTCCACTTGGGAATGAAGCATCACTGCTATTACCAGGCATATAAAAGATCTGGTAGGAACGGGGATCAATTGTATAAGGCAATCCATCCAACCAGTAAGCAGAGAATGGATTGTTTGTTTTTGTTGTCAACTGCACCGGATAATATTGGCCGGCATAATCTGCAGGTTTAATATTCGCAATGGCAGCTGTTTGTCCGGCAGGATCAGAGATAACAGATGGAACCTGATCCTGTGATTTAATGCTTCCAAGATTTACGACCAGGTTGTTGAAAGTGACGGCTTCCGGCAATTGATACCAGCAACGTGTGTACATACCCGAAAGATCATCCCATCCTGGTTTTTCCTGTATCTCGAAAGTCTGTGATTTATCAGTAAGCAAATTTCCTTTTGCGGCATCTTCAAATTCAGTCTTGGCTTTTGAAGGATCTACTTCTGACAAACGCATAGCCAATCGTAAACGGAGTGAATTTCCATAAGCCTGCCATTTGTTGAAATTAAATCCGTAGGCCGGATCATCATTGCCTACAAGTGCCGGCACCGCTGCTACAGAAAGATCCAGTTTAGAAGTGGCATCTTTCAATTCGCCAAGGATATAATAGTAAACAGATTTGACATCAGTGAAATCAGGATTCTTTCCCTGGAAAGCCGTCGTTGGCATCGGTCCGAAATTGTCACTCATTTCGCTTAACAAATAAGCTCTCCAGATGCGTGCAATCTGCATAAGATTATTGGTATACACTTTTT
>JAICTW010000794.1 GCA_025936195.1 Flavisolibacter sp. | reverse complement strand
GACCATCCTAACCGGCCTTTCCTGGATTTTTGAGGAAAGTGAGGCACCAAGATATTCCCGGTTCATCCTCGCAATATTTTCAACAGAAATTCCCTTAGGACATTCTGCTTCGCAATTGTAAATGTTTCCACAATTTCCAAAGCCTTCCTTGTCCATCTGATCCACCATATTCAATACCCTGGAAATTCTTTCAGGGTCACCTTGCGGCAATAAAGCTAATTGAGAAACTTTAGCGCCGACAAATAGCATGGCAGAACCATTAGGACAGGCAGCAACACAAGCGCCACATGCGATACAGGATGCAGAATCAAACGCTTCGTCTGATTTTGCTCTATCCACTAGGATATCATTTGCATCAGGCGCATTTCCGGTGTTTACTGATACATAACCACCGGCTTCTATGATCCTGTCGAAGGCTTTTCTATCAACCATCAAATCTTTAATAACCGGGAAAGCGACAGATCGCCACGGTTCCACAACAATGGTATCGCCCTCTTTGTAAGCTCGCATGTGAAGCTGGCAAACCGTATTTTTTTGCCATGGGCCATGAGCGCGTCCATCAATGTACATACTGCACGTTCCACAAATTCCTTCACGGCAATCACTGTCAAAAGCAATTGGTTCTTTTCCCTCACTGATCAATCTTTCATTCAGCACATCAAACATTTCGAGAAAAGACATCTCTGAAGAAATATCTTTTACCTCAAAAGTTTCAAAATAGCCTTTTGATTCAGCATTTTTTTGACGCCAAACTTTTAGTGTGAGATTCATATTGTAATGTTCCATACCTAATTATTTTATTATTATATTATTTTATTATCAAGGATGCTTGGTAAGGAAGTTTTTCATTAGTAAATTTTATTAATGCCACCTAATTAGTAACAGAATTAATAATGTAAACAATTTAATAATTTATTTATAACTCCTCTGACTTGGTTGCACCAGTTCAAAAGTCAATTGCTCTTTATGTAACACCTCTCCTTCAGGCGTATATTCCCAGGCTGCTACATAACTAAATTCTTCATCAATTCGCTGTGCTTCTCCATCCGGTGTCTGGCTTTCTTCCCTGAAATGGCCGCCGCAGCTTTCTCTTCGGTTTAAAGCGTCCATGCAAATCAATTCACCCAGCTCCAAAAAGTCAGCAACCCTTCCTGCTTTATCCAGTTCAGGATTCATTTCAAAAATATCTCCCGGAATTCTTACATTTTCCCAAAATTCTTTTCTTAATACTTTTATTTCTTCAATAGCTTCCGTCAATCCTCTTGCGTTACGTGCCATTCCACTTTTTTCCCACATAATATGACCAAGCCTTTTGTGAAAACTATCTACCGATTCGCTTCCTTTTACGTTCATCAATCTTTCAATTCTTTCTCTCACTGCGTTTTCCGCTTCTTCAAATGCCGGATGTGTTATTGGGATAGCAGGAGTGCGAATCTCTCCTGACATGTAGTTTCCAATTGTGTAAGGAATTACGAAATATCCATCGGCTAATCCTTGCATCAATGCAGAAGCGCCCAGCCTGTTTGCACCATGATCGCTGAAGTTAGCCTCACCAAGGCAATATAAACCTTGAACTGTGGTCATCAATTCATAATCCACCCACAACCCGCCCATGGTATAGTGCACGGCAGGATAAATTCTCATCGGCACTTCATATGGATTTTCATCT
>JAICTW010000654.1 GCA_025936195.1 Flavisolibacter sp. | reverse complement strand
GTGCAAGTGTTATCACAACAATTGCCGTCGCATTTATGCGACGGATAAAAAACAGCTTTCTTCAATGGCTTTAGCCACATTGAAATAGTTAGTTTTTTAAAAAACAATAATTAGTAAACAATTCCCTCTGGATCTTTCTGCTGTAATGATTTTTAAATCAAGAAAAGTATGATGGATCTAAGTTCCCCCACCGGGGGACAGGGGGCCGGCTACAAATCCTTGACACGGTGTAGCCGAATATTTAATCACTAAAGTTTGATAAAGAGAAAATGAGATAGTCGTTGTCAAATTTTCAAATTGTCGAATTTTCAAATTCTAAACGTCATGCGTCACGGAGACAAAATCAACAATCTCGGTCGTAAAAAAGAGCACAGAGATGCGTTGTTAGCAAACCTGGCTTGTAACTTAATTGAGCACAAGCGTATCGTTACTACTTTGGCAAAAGCGAAAGCTTTGCGTATTTATGTTGAGCCATTGATCACCAAGAGTAAGAAGAATGAAACACACCAACGTCGTGTGGTTTTCTCTTACCTGAAAGACAAAGAAGCAGTGAAAGAACTGTTTGATGTGATCAGTGCAAAAATCGCCGGTCGTCCTGGTGGTTATACAAGGATCATCAAATTAGGAACCCGTCCTGGTGATAATGCCGAAACAGCATTGATCGAGTTGGTTGATTTCAACGAGATCTACGGTAAGGGCAAGGCCGAGAAGAAAGAAGGAGCAAAGAGAACACGTCGTGCCGGTGGAGCTAAAAAGAAAGCTGAAACTACTGAAGCTGCACCTGCCGCTGAAGCAACTCCCGAAACAGCAGAAGCAACAGAACAACAACCGGGCTAATGAACGGGTTGTTATAAATATTCAAGGCAAGATTTTAATCTTGCCTTTTTTATTGACATCGGGTGAAGAAGTTTAACGTTAAAAATCAAGCTGAATATTTTTCTTTGCGTAATCTTTTGAAAATGGAGAAACAACACACAGCAGTTTTAGTTTTAGAAGACGGTACAACCTGTTACGGACAAGCATTTGGAGCCATTGGCACTACAGGCGGAGAAATTTGTTTCAATACAGGGATGACCGGTTACCAGGAAGTATTTACCGATCCCAGCTATTACGGACAGGTGCTGATTATGAACAATGCCCACATTGGTAACTATGGTGTGAAGGATGAAGACATTGAAAGTGACAGTGTGAAGATCAAAGGTTTGATCGGAAGGAATTTGGAAGAATTGTTTTCAAGAAAAACAGCCCAGGGTTCATTGGATGAATATTTGAAGAAGCAAAACATAGTTGCCATTGAAGGTGTTGATACAAGAGCGTTGGTTACGCATATCCGCAGTAAGGGAGCTATGAACTGCATCATCTCTTCTGAAGTTTTGGATGCGGAAGCATTGAAGAAAAAATTGAAAGAAGTTCCCAATATGGATGGATTGGAACTGGCTTCTGTCGTTAGTACAAAACTTCCTTATGAATTAGGCGATCCGAATTCTCCGGTAAAAATTGCTGTTTTGGATTACGGTACTAAGAGAAATATTTTGAACTGCATGGTGGAACGTGGCGCACATGTAAAAGTGTTCCCTGCAAAAACTTCCATTGAAGAATTAAAAAAGTTTAATCCTGCAGGTTATTTTATTTCCAATGGTCCCGGCGATCCTGCTTCCATGGGTTATGCCGTGGAAACCATGAGAAACATTTTGAAAGAAGAAAAGCCAACATTTGGAATTTGTTTGGGGCATCAATTGCTTGCTTTAGCGAATGATATTCCGACTTTCAAAATGCACCACGGACACAGAGGGTTGAACCATCCTGTAAAAAATCTAGTTACCGGAAGATGCGAGATCACCACACAAAATCATGGATTTGGTGTTGACCCGGAAGCCGTGAAGAAAGCAAAGAATATTGAGATCACACATGTGAATTTGAACGACCAATCCATTGAAGGAATCAGAATAAAAGGCAAGCCTGCATTCTCTGTGCAATACCATCCAGAAAGTACTCCCGGCCCCCATGATAGCCGGTATTTGTTTGATGAGTTTATTGAGATGGTTAGGAAGGATTTGAAGTAATAAATTTCAAATTCTGAGAAATAACAAAGGCTATCGACAGTAGCGTGATTTGAAGTTGCTGTTGCTTATTTTGAATACTCCTTTTTGCCATTTAATTCATCTGCAACTTTTTCAAGCAAAGGCCAAATTTTGCTATTCTTCATGTAGACTACATCTTTCCATTCGTTTGATACCCTTGTTCTACCCCAATCATCGATCTTCAATAATCCATATCGACCACTGATTATTACTGTATTGCCTGAAATTTCGGCTCTGCCAATTGTATAGCCAGGGGTTTTCTTTAACTCTCTCACAAATGTTGAGAGCACCGAATAATTACCATCTTCCTTTACTTGATAATCATGCTTACCAAAAGCGATTCGTACTTTCTGATAAAGTCCAGTGGTGTCATCGACAGTCACAATTATTTTCTTGTCACTATGTAAGCTTCCCCAAACTTC
>JAICTW010000715.1 GCA_025936195.1 Flavisolibacter sp. | reverse complement strand
TGTAACATGGCAATAACGCAGGGCTAAACTATCTTTGTGCTTCAAAGATTTACTCATGAAATTCGGAGTGGTTGTTTTTCCCGGCTCTAATTGCGACCGTGATATTCGCGATGCGTTGGTGTACGACTTAAAGCAGAAATGTGTGATGCTATGGCATAAGGACAGTGATCTCTTGCAGTTTTCAACTGATGATTGCATTGTACTCCCCGGTGGGTTTTCTTATGGTGATTATTTAAGGACCGGTGCCATTGCAAGGTTCAGTCCCATTATGCAAAGTGTAATTGAGTTCGCTGCCAAAGGAGGAAAAGTTTTGGGTGTGTGTAATGGCTTTCAAATCTTGTGCGAATCACATTTGTTGCCCGGTGCTTTGTTGCGCAACAACAATCAGCAATACATCTGCAAAAATGTTTTTGTAAAGGACAGCGAAGAGAACGTTTATAAAATTCCGATCGCCCATGGCGAAGGCCGTTATTATGCTGATGAAAAAATTTTAGATCAGTTGGAACAAAACGGACAGGTCATTCTTCGTTATTGTGATGAAAACGGGAAGGTTACGAAAGAAGCCAATCCAAACGGCTCTGTACGGAACATCGCAGGTATTTGCAATGACAAGCGGAATGTGTTTGGCATGATGCCGCATCCGGAAAGAGCCTGTTCACCTTTATTGGGCAATACTGATGGCAGAAAAGTTTTTGAAATGTTGTTCTCCCTGGTTTTAGAAACAGTATGATATACTTTAACATCTTTCAAGAAAATTATAAAAGAAATTTGTACATCAAATAAAGCAGCGCATGAAAAAATTTTCCTTTATTCTTTTGTCGCTTTTTACGGTTGTATTCGTTTCTGCCCAGGGACTAAATCCGGTAAGTTGGAGTTTCAACAGTAAAAAGATCAGTGATAATATTTATGAAATACAAATGATCGCATCTATTCAACAGGGGTGGCATGTGTATTCTCAAAATCAACCAAAGGATGCTATTGCTCAACCAACCACGATCGAGTTCAATAAAAACCCTTTATTGCAATTGGATGGAAACGTAAAAGAGGTTGGTAAGCTCGAAAAATTCAAGGATAAAGAATTAGACATTTCCGCCAATCAATACAGCAACAAAGTAGTGTTTACGCAAAGAGTGAAGTTGAGAGGAAAAGCAAAGACCAATGTTACAGGAAAGCTGACCTATCAAACCTGTAATGATGAAAAATGTTTACCCGCAAAGACCATTAATCTGTCTGTTGCATTATAATACAATGAAGAATTGATTTCTTTTGCAGACGGGTTCTTTACAGAACTCGTTTTGTTTTAAATAAAAGCTGATGAAGAACGTTCGTTTGGTATTTTTTTCGATCCTGTTTTTTGTTCCCGTCTTGTTTTCATTCGCCCAAGACTCCACGAAGGCTTTTCAGTGGAACGTAAGCAGCAAAAAAATTGCTGATCATACCTACGAATTGATTTTTTCAACACAGGGAAACAACAATTGGAATTTATATGCTCCTGACCGGGATTTAAACGGCGTACCTTCTGCGTCATTAACGTTGAATGATTCTGCTTTTCATGCTGTTGATCCATTCAAACAAAACGGAACAGCGAAAGAACAACCCAGCAAAATTTTTACCGGCATCAATGAAAAAATTTATTCCGGTCCAACAACATGGACGAAAGAAATAAAAATTGATGGCACTGTGCCGGGGAATCTTCATGGAAGTTTGGTTTATAACTATGGCAAAGGAGAAGAGTTTTATCAGGGCCAATTTCCTTTCACGGTAAAATTAGAAGGTGGTGTAACGGGGCAATCAAGGATTAAAATTGCTTCCATTGATGTAAAGCATCCGGTAAATAATTGCGGCGACGATGAAGCCGGAAATAAAAGTTTGTGGACGCTGTTTTTTATTGGTTTGGGTGCAGGCCTTTTAGCTTTGCTTTTCCCATGCGTATTCCCATTAATTCCGTTAACAGTTTCTTTCTTCACCAAAAAAGCACAAAGTAAAAAGCAAGGAATTGTCAATGCCATTCTGTATGGTGCTTCTATTTTTTTCATCTATACGTTGATCA
>JAICTW010000617.1 GCA_025936195.1 Flavisolibacter sp. | reverse complement strand
TCTGACTGGATTTTTATTGCTCTTTACCTCATCATTATTGCTGCCGTAGCTGTCTGGTCTATTCGCAAAAGCAAAGATTCACCAACAGATTATTTTTTAGCAAACAGAAATTTAGGATGGTGGGTGATCGGTGCTTCAATTTTAGCCTCCAATGTTGGGTCAGAGCATATTGTAGGTTTGGCTGGAACTGCTGCATCATCGGGTTTAGTGATGGGCCACTACGAACTGCATTCCTGGATCATTCTTACATTGGGATGGGTGTTTGTTCCATTTTACATGCGCAGCATGGTTTACACTATGCCCGAGTTTTTGGAACGGCGCTTCAATGCCAAAGCAAGATGGTTACTTTCCATTATTCAGTTATTGAGCTATGTCATTGCCAAAGCTGCCGTAACCATTTTTGCAGGAGCATTGGTTTTTAATTCACTGCTTGGTGTTGATTTTTGGACAGGTGCTATCATTCTGGTTATCATCACCGGTGTTTATACAGTGCTTGGTGGCTTGCATGCAGTAATGTACACAGAAGCGATTCAGGCTATTGTGTTGTTATTGGGTTCTGCCATTCTTTTGTTTATCGGTTTGGATAAAGTAGGTGGATGGCATGCTTTACTGAATGCCGTCCCAAAAGAAAAGCTGAATATGTTCCGTCCTCTGAGCGATCCTGATTTTCCCTGGGCCGGAATTTTATTTGCATCGCCCATTGTAGGTATTTGGTATTGGTGTACCGATCAGCATATTGTTCAGCGATGTCTTGCCGGACGAAATGAAAAAGAAGCAAGAAGAGGAACCATTTTCGCTGCCTTTTTAAAATTGCTGCCTTTCTTTATTTTTCTGATCCCAGGATTGATTGCTTTTGTTTTAAATCAACAGGGAAAGATTCACATGACGGATACGGACACTGCTTTTCCGACATTGGTTAAAGAGATCATGCCTTTTGGATTGAGAGGAATTTTAGCAGGCGGATTGCTGGCTGCATTAATGAGTTCTTTGGCATCGGTGTACAACGCTTGTTCTACATTGTTCACAATGGACATCTACAAAAAAATAAAACCGGAAGCAGGTAATAAAGAATTGGTTCGTGTGGGCCGTATTGCCACCGGTGTGGTTGTGATTCTTGGAATGATCTGGATTCCTTTGATGAAAAATATTTCCTCGAGTTTGTACGGCTATTTGCAAAGTGTGCAATCGTATCTGGCGCCGCCAATTGCTGCTGCATTTTTATTGGGTGTGTTTTCAAAACGCATCAATGCGAAAGGCGCATTTTCTGCCATGGTGATCGGTTTTATTATCGGTATTTTAAAGTTGATTCTGGAGTTAACAAAAACGGAGTATGATCCCGGAGGAATTATTTATGCTTTTGCAACCATGAACTTCCTTTACTTCTGTATTTATCTTTTCATTTTCTCAATAATTGTAATGGTAGTTGTGAGCCTGCTTACTCCAAAACCCGATTTTGAGCACATCAAAGGATTAACATTTGCTACAACGGTTGCTGAAGACAGGGCAGCCAGCCGTGCAAGCTGGAATTCAAAAGATGTGGTCCTTTCCGTGATCGTTCTCATTATTGTTATCTGTGTGTTTATATATTTTTCACCATTGGGCATTGCGAAATAAATTTTTGAAGTTCATTATACTTTAGCTGCAAGTCTTGCGCTTGCAGCTTTTATTAATAGTTCGGATTATACGCGAGTAATTATAGATAGAAGAGGGCTAGGAATGAACATTGTGGTTATAAAGAGACCGATAAAAAACAACGATTCAATCGTTGAAATTTGCTCCTATTGGGAGCATTGGTGGGTAGAGGAGAATTTTCATTTTGCACTAAGCGTTCCGAAGGAACGGCTCGTGGTTTACCATGTACGCCTTTTCCTATGAAACGTTCCTACGAACGAAGGTGATGCCATAAGCAGGATATTATCATTAAATAAAATCTTCATCATGAAAAAGATTTTACTTTCATTTACTTCATTCATTCTTTTCTCCATTTCTTTCGCTCAATCAAAAAAATACCAGTACCCCTTTCAAAACCCTTCGCTTTCCACTGAGCAAAGAGTGAATGATCTGCTATCAAGACTAACCCTTGATGAAAAAGTTTTGCAAATGCTGAATTCCACTCCGGCCATTGAACGCCTCGGTATTCCTGCTTATGATTGGTGGAATGAATGTTTGCATGGTGTGGCACGAACTCCCTATCATGTAACCTCTTACCCGCAAGCCATTGCTATGGCGGCCACTTTTGATGTGAATTCCATGAAAACAATGGGTGATTATACAGCAGAAGAAGGCCGTGCTATTTACAATGAAAGCATGCGCAAGAATGATCACCGCCGTTATTTGGGATTAACTTATTGGACGCCCAACATCAACATCTTTCGTGATCCGCGTTGGGGACGTGGACAGGAAACTTATGGCGAAGATCCTTTTCTTACAGCAAACATCGCCAAGGCGTTTGTGTCCGGCTTGCAAGGCAATGATCCCAAATATTTGAAAGCCGCTGCCTGTGCAAAGCATTATGCTATTCACAGCGGTCCCGAACAATTGCGCCACCAGTTTGATGTGAATGTAAGTGATCATGATCTATGGGACACGTATTTACCAGCTTTTCATGAATTGGTAGTAAATGCCAAAGTGGCCGGCGTGATGTGTGCTTACAATGCGTATGCAGGTCAGCCTTGCTGCGGCAGCGATAAATTGATGGTTGA
>JAICTW010000607.1 GCA_025936195.1 Flavisolibacter sp. | reverse complement strand
GGCTCAATTCCTTTTGCACAATTTTCATTGAAACTATTGCTGCCGTCGCCTAATAATCTTGCGCTGTGTAGAAAATTATAAATGATCATTGGTTTGAAAACATTGAGTTCAAACTGGCCGGTAGCCCCTCCAACACTGATTGCAACATCGTTTCCCATCACTTGTGCTGCAATCATGGTCAATGCTTCACATTGTGTTGGATTTACTTTCCCTGGCATGATGGAAGATCCAGGTTCATTTTCCGGAATGCTGATTTCGCCGATTCCACTTCTTGGCCCTGACGACACCATGCGAATATCATTGGCAATTTTCATCAGGCTTATTGCCACGGTTTTCAAAGCTCCATGTGTTTCTACGATCGCATCATGAGAAGCGAGCGATTCAAATTTATTTTTTGCGGTAATGAATGGAAGTCCTGTTAATTCTGCAATCGTTTCTGCAACGTTCACTGCATAATTTGGGGGGGTGTTAATTCCTGTTCCGACTGCAGTGCCGCCAAGAGCGAGTTCGCTTAAATGTGGTAATGTATTTTTGATGGCTTTTATTCCATGATCCAATTGAGATGCGTATCCTGAGAATTCCTGTCCTAACGTTAATGGAGTCGCATCCATAAAATGCGTTCTTCCAATCTTCACGATGTGCATAAAGTCCTTCGACTTTTGTTCAAAAGTTTTTTTCAGATTTTCAAGAGCTGGTAATGTAAGATCATGCAGGATTTTATAAGCCGCAATGTGCATTGCGGTTGGAAAGGTGTCATTGCTCGATTGTGATTTATTTACATCATCATTCGGATGCAAAGCTTTTTGTTTGTCAGAAAGTTCGCCACCATTCAACACATGTCCGCGATAGGCAATAACTTCATTTACATTCATGTTGCTTTGTGTTCCGCTACCAGTTTGCCAAACAACCAAGGGGAATTCTTTGTCCAGTTTTCCAGCAAGAATTTCATCACAAACTTTAGTAATCAGATCAAGTTTTTCTTTTGATAAAACACCCGCGTCATAATTGGTAATCGCTGCTGCTTTTTTTAAATAAGCAAATGCTTGGATAATTTCTTTTGGCATTTTATTAATGTCCTGCGCTATTTTAAAATTCTCTACACTACGTTCTGTTTGTGCGCCGTAATATGCGTTAGCAGGCACTTTCACTTCACCCATCGTATCTTTTTCTATTCTGTAATCCATAATATTTTCTATTAAATCTTTTAAAGGATACTGCAAATTTAAACCAATGCAAGGGGAGGAAAAAAAAGAAAACGCGTTATCAAAGTTGGTTGAAATTTTCTATCAGGACTCTTTTGCGTAAGGACCAAAAGTTGGTTAGGTAATTATCTATTATTCTCCCACTTGATTTAATGCATCATCAATGAGCTGATCGTTCAAACGAAAATCCGTTTCTTTTACCTTATCTAACAATGGCTTCAACAATGGGATGTATCCGCTTTTTTTAGCTTGAGCTAAAATACCTAATGTGCCGGTAATGGTTAATCCTAAGCGCTTTGCAAATTTGCGGCCTTTCAATTCGTCAATAATTAAAAGGCTGTTTTCTTTTTCCAAAGCTAAAGCAATTGCAATTGCTTCTCCTTTGTCAAATGATGTTTCAAGAATCATTTGATTCTTTCGATCAATCCGGGTTTTGGATATTTATCCAATCGGGTAGTTCGCCTCCCAAATTCATCTGCTACAATTTGTGTTGTAAAAATTTCATGAAGAAGCTTTTGTAACAAATTTAGTTCACCAATTTTGTGCAGCAAGATGAGGCATGTGGTGTCAGATACTATAACTGGCTGCATTTTTTATATCATTTGCTATTTCCGCCGGATCATAATTAAAAACAGGTACATCATATTTGCTCAAGAGTTCCATAAAAGTTCTTTTGCTATACCCTGCAATTTCAGCAGCCTGCCCAAGTGAAAGCCTTCCTTGTTCATATAGTTTTGTGGCAAATATCATTATTGCTTCACGTTCATCAATATCCAATGTGTCTGGTATTTTAAGAGTGACTGTTTTCATTCTATAAAAATACGATTTATGGAATTGATATCAATCAAAGTTTAAAAACCGGTTTTCTTTTTTCTAAAAAGGCCGCAGTTCCTTCTTTCTTATCTTCAGATGCAAAAACACTTCCGAACAAATTGGCTTCTTCATCAAAACCATTTTTTTGTTTGTCAGAAAAAGCATTTATCGCAGCAATTACTTTAGAAATCGCAAGAGGAGATTTCGTTAGAATAGTATTTAAAATTTCTTTTGTTTTGGGTAAAAGATTTTCTTGAGATTCTACATAATTTACAAGGCCTAATGTTTTCGCTTCATCAGCGCCGATCATATTTCCTGTCATCATCATCTCCATCGCTTTTCCTTTTCCAAGCAACATTGTTAAACGTTGGGTTCCTCCATATCCCGGAATTAATCCGAGGTTCACTTCCGGCTGACCAAATTTTGCATTGGTGCTTGCAATTCTGAAATGACAAGCCATGGCCAGTTCACAACCGCCGCCAAGTGCGAATCCATTGACAGCAGCAATTACAGGCTTTGGGGAATTTTCTATTTTGAAAAAAATATCCTGCCCCTTTTTAGAAAGCGAAGCTCCTTGATCATCTTTCACCGCAACAAATTCTGCGATATCCGCTCCTGCAACAAATGCTTTTTCTCCGGCTCCTGTTATGATCACTGCTTTGGTTTCAATATCATTATAAGCGTTGTCCATCGCGCTGCTTAATTCATTCAAAACAGTTT
>JAICTW010000334.1 GCA_025936195.1 Flavisolibacter sp. | reverse complement strand
AATTCATCTGCATTGCTAACGCTGAATGCTGTACCCACTTCAATTAAGTCCTTTGCTTCTTTAAATTTTTGAAACTTTGGCCCGAACAAAACCGGCTTGCCGTACACCACTGCTTCCAATGTGTTGTGAATTCCGCTTTTAAATCCACCGCCTACGTAAGTTACCGCTGCATAATAATAAAGTCTTGACAACATGCCTACATTATCAATGATCAATGTTTTGGCGCCTGCTAAAATTTTCTGAACATCTTTTTGCTGCTGTTGGTTTATAGAACTCCAAACAGAGTTTTCATGAATTTTATTTTGAGAAAGCAAATTTTTCAGTTCTGAATAGCGGATACAATCCGGAAAGGATTTTTGCAATTGAATGACGTGCTCATTTTTTATTTCATGGGGAGCAATAACCATTTTCACAGAATGATCTTTTGCATAAGCTGCCAGCAATTCTTCATCCTGCTGCCAGGTGCTTCCGGCAACAATGGTTTTACTTTCGCCAATAAATTCTTTGAGCAGTGGTACATCTGTAAACTGTTCTGCAATCTTTAGTACACGGTCAAATCTTGTATCACCGTTTAAACGGCAATGACCAATACCATTAGCTTTTAAAAGTTTCAGTGAGTTTTCATCCTGTACAAAAATCTGTCTGAACAGAAAAAGCATTTGCTTATAAAATCTGCCATACCATTTAAAGAACAACTGATCTTTCCTGAAAATAGCAGAAACCATCAGTAACGGAATGTGATGAAATGCAATGACTGATAAATGATAATACCAGTATTCATATTTTACAAAAACAACCAATTCAGGCTTGACCAGTTCAACAAAACGCTTTGCATTTTTTTTTGTGTCTGCAGGTAAATAAGTAATGATGTCGGCGTATTGATATTTTTTTGCTGCACTGAATCCTGAAGGCGAAAAAAAGCTGACCAAAATTTTGTAAGAGGGATAGGTTTTTTTTAGTTCTTCAATTATCGGCTTGCCCTGTTCAAATTCGCCGGCGGAGGCGCAATGGAACCAGATGATGCGATCACCCGGACTGATCTTCTTCGACAATTCTTCAAACAAGTTTTCTCGGCCGCTAATCCATTCTTTCGCTTTGGAATCCCATAGAGAAGCAATGCGTATTCCCAATATGTATAAACGGATAAAAAGGCGATAAATCAGAAGCACTGCTATAAAATTAATTGAGGGCAAAAGTAACGGCAATCTGCCTTCATGCTGCTATTTACCTATTTTTGCGGCGCTCAAATTAATTCATCAAACCCTTACAGAATGCGTCCTATACAAATGGTTGATCTGAAACAGCAGTATCAGAATATCAAGTCCGAAATTGATGCTGCGGTTTCAAAGGTTATGGAGAGTGCTGCTTTCATCAACGGCCCGCAGGTTCAAAGTTTTGCTGCTGACCTCGCCAGGTACAATCAGGTAAAACATGTGATTCCCTGCGCCAACGGTACAGATGCCCTTCAAATAGCAATGATGGCTTTAGATCTTCAACCCGGCGACGAAGTGATCACACCTTCTTTCACTTATATTGCCACAACAGAAGTTATAGCACTTTTAAAACTCACGCCTGTTTTTGTTGATGTAGATCCCAAAACATTTTGCATTGATCCTTTTGCCATCGAAAAAGCCATTACGCCAAAAACAAAAGCCATTGTTCCGGTTCATTTATATGGACAGGCTGCCGATATGGAAGCGATCATGAAAATTGCAGCCGCACATAATTTAGCTGTGATCGAAGACAATGCACAAGCTATGGGCTGTGATTTTTATTTTTCAGATGGAACGACAACGAAAACAGGTTCGATAGGAACTATTGGTACGACTTCGTTTTTTCCTTCTAAAAATTTAGGCGGATACGGTGATGGCGGTGCGATTACTACTAATGATGATGAACTTGCCGATAAGCTTAAAATGATTGCTAACCATGGGCAAAGCCGGCGCTATTATCATGACATGGTGGGTTGCAATAGCCGTTTGGATACTTTACAAGCCGCTGTTTTAGAAGTGAAACTGAAATACCTTGATCAATATATTTCCGCAAGAAGGAGTGTGGCAGACGCCTATGATGCTGCTTTTCAGGGCCATCCCGGCATTACAGTTCCTTACAGGGCACCTTACTGTAAACATGTCTTTCACCAGTATACTTTAATTTTAGAGGGTATTGATAGAAACAAATTGCATGCTTATCTTGCAGACCTCAAAGTTCCGTCAATGATCTATTACCCTGTGCCGGCACATCGTCAAAAAATGTTCTCACAGTTTAATTCTTCATCTACTGAACTACCCAATACTGACTGGCTTACGGAACGTGTAATTTCTCTTCCTATGCATACCGAAATGGGTGAAGATCAAATCAATTTCGTTACATCATCTGTTTTAAATTTTGTAAACCAATAAAGCGTACGACATGAAAATTACAGTTGTAGGAACAGGGTATGTAGGATTAGTTACAGGAACCTGCTTAGCTGAAACCGGAAACCATGTTTGTTGTGTTGACATTGACGAAAGAAAAGTCAACAAATTAAAAAATGGCAAGATCACTATTTACGAACCTGGTCTTGAAAAATTATTTGAACGTAATCTGAAAGAGGAGCGTTTGTCTTTTACTACTTCATTGAAAGAAGGTCTTGAAGATTCACAAATTGTTTTTCTTGCCCTGCCTACTCCTCCCGGAGAAGATGGTTCTGCCGACTTGCAGTATGTATTAGGTGTAGCGCATGAAATGGGAAAGCTGCTTACCGATTATAAGATCGTCGTTGACAAAAGCACTGTACCTGTGGGCACTGCTGAAAAAGTAAGAAACGCAATTCTTAAAAATTACAATGGTGAGTTTGATGTGGTGTCCAACCCCGAGTTTTTGCGCGAAGGTGTTGCCGTAGATGATTTCATGAAACCGGACCGTATTGTTATTGGAACTACTTCAGAAAGAGCTCAAAAATTATTGACGGAATTGTATGCTCCTTATGTTCGTCAGGGTAACCCGGTCATCTTTATGGATGAACGTTCTGCAGAATTAACCAAGTACGCGGCCAATGCATTTTTGGCAACGAAGATCTCTTTCATGAACGAGATATCGCAAATGTGCGAACGTCTTGGTGCTGATGTGGACATGGTGCGTAAAGGAATCGGCAGTGACGAACGTATTGGAAAGCGTTTCTTATTCCCTGGCATTGGTTACGGCGGGAGCTGTTTCCCTAAAGATGTAAAAGCGCTGATGCATTCGGCGAAAGAAGTGGATTATGAATTCCAGATACTGGATGCGGTTACCGAAGTGAATGAAAAACAAAAATCGCATTTGGTAACCAAGATCAAAAGATATTTTGGTGATATAAGCGGAAAGAAATTTGCTTTATGGGGATTGGCATTTAAGCCAAACACCGATGATATTCGCGAAGCTCCTGCTTTGGAAATTATTAGTGCTTTACTCGAAGCTGGAGCAAGTGTTTCTGCATTCGATCCGGAAGCAATGAATAATGTAAAGAACATTTTCGGCAACAAGATTTCTTTCTGCGAAACAACTTATGATTGTCTGGAAAATGCCGATGCTCTGATTATCGCCACAGAATGGAACGAGTTCAGAACTCCTGATTTTGATAAGATACTTTCTTTATTGAAAGAGCCTGTCATCTTTGACGGACGCAATGTATTTGATGTTGCGGTAGTGGAGAATAAAGGTTTTCACTATGAAAGCATTGGCCGCCCCCTAATTAATCAACCTAAATTGGTATAATGAGCAAAAGAGTTTTGATCACCGGAGGTGCAGGCTTCCTTGGCTCGCATTTATGCGACCGGTTTATTAAGGAAGGTTACCAGGTAATAGCCATGGACAATCTGATCACCGGCGATCTTAAAAATATTGAACACCTTTTCAAGCTGAAGGAATTTGAGTTTTATCATCATGATGTAACCAAGTTCATTCACATTCCCGGCAGGCTTGATTACATTCTGCATTTTGCTTCGCCTGCAAGTCCTATTGATTATTTGAAAATTCCCATTCAAACCTTGAAGGTTGGTGCCATGGGAACACATAATTGTTTGGGTTTGGCAAAAGCAAAAGGTGCAAGAATGTTAGTGGCATCTACCAGTGAAGTTTATGGCGATCCTTTGGTTCATCCGCAAACAGAAGAATATTGGGGTAATGTAAATCCTGTTGGTCCGCGTGGTGTGTACGATGAAGCCAAGCGATATATGGAATCCATAACAATGGCTTACCATAATTTTCATAATGTAGATACGAGGATCATTCGCATATTCAATACTTATGGCCCACGTATGCGATTAAATGATGGAAGGGCTTTGCCAGCTTTTATTGGCCAGGCTTTGCGTGGCGAGGATTTGACAGTGTTTGGCGATGGCTCTCAAACGAGATCATTTTGTTACGTGGACGATTTAGTAGAAGGCATTTACAGATTGTT
>JAICTW010000076.1 GCA_025936195.1 Flavisolibacter sp. | reverse complement strand
TAATGCCATCATTTCAGCAACGTTCATATCAAAAAGAATTTCTGGACAGAGATGATATTCCGTTTAAAGATATTAAACGGAATATGCAGGAACTTGATTTCATTAACCGCAAATTAGGTGGCCATGATATTACTCTCGATGGCATTGTGGCCTTGATGGAAAATCAGATGGTCTTCAATTCCACTTTGCAAATTGTTGAAATTGGCTGCGGCGGCGGAGATAATTTAAGAGCCATCCGCCGCTGGGCCGAACACATTCATCTTCCTGTACAATTAACAGGCATTGACATTAATCCCGAGTGCATTGCTTATGCAAAAGAGCAAAAAAGAAACAGGGGAATTGAATTCATTTTGTCGGACTATAAAAATGTTTCTTTTGGAAGCAAACCCGATGTTATTTTCTCTTCTCTCTTCTGCCATCATTTTACTGAAGAGGAATTAATATTTATGCTGCGGTGGATGCAACAAAACAGCCAGCTTGGTTTTTTTATCAATGATCTTCACCGGCATTGGTTAGCGTACTATTCTATTCAATTGCTCACAAAAATTTTTTCGAAAAGTTATTTGGTTAAGAATGATGCTCCACTTTCTGTGCAAAGAGGATTTAAAAAACAGGAATGGAATTCACTTTTTGCTGAAGCAGGCATTCGTAATTTCAATTGTCAGTGGCGTTGGGCTTTTCGGTGGTTAATTACTTGTTCCCATGCAAATCAATGAGCAATATGATGTAGCGATTATTGGCGGTGGGTTGGCCGGACTCGCGGCATCCATTCAACTGACAAAAGCAGGGCATTCCGTAGTGCTGTTTGAAAAAGAAAACTATCCTTTCCATAAAGTTTGTGGAGAGTACATCAGTATGGAAAGCTGGGATTTTTTAATTGGGTTGGGCTTGCCTCTGCCGAAAATGGATCTGCCTTTCATTGACAGTTTATTTCTCACAGCGCCCAATGGAAAATCGTTCACCACTAAATTGCCATTGGGTGGGTTCGGCATCAGCCGGTATAGATTAGATAGCTGCTTAGCCGAGATTGCAAAGCAAAATGGTGTTCATTTGATAGAAGGAACTAAGATTGATACTGTTTTGTTCAACGAAAGTTTTGAACTCAATTTTCATTCTAAAACAGTTACGGCGAAAATCTGCTGTGCCTCCTTCGGAAAGCGGAGTAATCTTGACGTTAAATGGAAAAGAAGTTTTTTGCAAGCAGCAGACAAGCGTTTGGACAATTATATCGGTATAAAATATCACATCAAAACAAATTGGAAACAGAATGTGATCGGGCTTCACAATTTCGAAAAAGGCTATTGCGGCATTTCAAAAATTGAAGAAGATAAGTACTGTCTTTGCTATATAACCAAAGCAGAAAACCTGAAAAAATGTGACAATAATATTCAACAACTGCAGGAAAAATTTTTATACAGTAATCCGCATCTGAAAACTATTTTTCTGAACAGCGAATTGTGTGACTCGTTTCCGGTAACGATCTCTCAAATTAATTTCAACAAAAAAACACAAGTGGAAGATCATGTACTGATGCTTGGTGATGCCGCAGGAATGATTACTCCGCTTTGTGGAAATGGAATGAGCATTGCACTGCATACTTCAAAAATTGCATCAGCACTGATCCATGATTTTTTACTAGGAAAAATTTCAAGACAGCAAATGGAAAAACAATATGAAACAGAATGGAAACATCATTTTGCCAAACGATTAAAAACAGGAAGAATGCTCCAACGTTTTTTTGGCAGTGATCGCCTGAGCAATTTATTTGTTGAAACTTTCAGGTTGTTTCCTTTTTTGTCCAAACCCGTCATTAAAATGACACATGGAAAACCTTTTTAAGGCACAGCCTTTGTACTTTCACCATTAAAAACCGCAATGGCTGATAAGAAAAAAACAGTGGTGTTAGGTGCTTCGGAAAATCCGGCACGATACAGTTACCTGGCTGTTCAACGGCTTCGTGCACACGATCATCCTGTTGTGGCCATTGGACGAAAAATTGGTCACGTTGCCGATGTGAATATCACCAAAGAACATCTGCCGCAAACCGATGTGGATACGGTCACACTTTATCTCAATCCAAAAAATCAGGTGGAATACTATGACTATATTCTAAGCCTTCAACCAAAGCGGATCATTTTTAATCCGGGAACCGAAAACGATGAACTGATACAAAAAGCAGAAGAGAACCATATTAAACCGGTGATTGCCTGCACACTGGTAATGCTGAGCACCGGACAGTATTAATACATAGAAAACTTACGATAAGAATTGAGAGTTATTACTTAGTGTTTGTAAAAACAGTGCTTGTAATTTTGGAGGGCATACGTTTTTCACAAATTTGCATTCAATCCAATATCAGGCAGCTAACTGCTGCGCAAACCATTATCCATGAAAGCCCTAAAATGCATTGCCATCAGTGCTTTATTTAGCCTGAGCTATTTTGGCTCGGCGGCACAGGAGCAAAGGATCATTCCGCTTAATCAGCCCGATTACAACAAGCCTCAACTTTTTGCTGACGTTCCTTCCAAACTCAATTTGAAGATATCCAGCATTGAACCATTGTTTGCACTTACAGTAGGCAGTCCGGCAACTGTAAAATTCACCAAGGATTTTTATTTGCAGGGAACCATAGTATCCAAAACTACAGACACATTGGTGCAATCAGTAATTATAAAAGTAACGAACCGGAGGGGAGCTGTTTTCACATTCACCAAAATCAAAAATCAGAACGGCTTTGTTTACAGGGGAAGGATTTTGAGCAGGGAAAGCAGTGATGCTTTTGATATTGTAAAAGAAAATGGTGACTACGTTTTACAAAAGAAAAGATATCATGAAATAGTAAGCGAATAATCATCCGTTTCTTATCCATCCAATTCCGAAGACATGAAAACCGCCTCCAAATCCTTAACTGCAATTGCTGCACTGTTTTTTTCAGTGGTTAGCTATGCGCAAATTCCCATTTACAACAGTTATCCTTCTGCTGCCGCTACTATTTTCCTGGATTTTGACGGACAGTATGTTGATGGCACCAGTTGGAATTATAATGGTCCCATTACCTGCGGCCCATCCAATATGACCAATGCACAGATCAATGAAATCTTTAACCGTATTTCAGAAGATTACCGTCCGTTTAATGTGAACATTACTACCGATTCAACAAAATATTGGGCGGCGCCACCTATGCAAAGAATACGTGTGATACTAACCATTACTTCTGACTGGTATGGAGCCGCAGGAGGTGTTTCCTATGTGGGCTCTTTTACATGGGGTGATAATACACCGAGTTTTGTTTTTACAGCTCTTTTAGGATACAATACCAAATACATAGCGGAAGCAACTTCTCATGAGATCGGGCATACATTAGGGTTAAGTCATCAATCCACTTATGATGTGAATTGTTCAAAAACTGCAGAATACAATCCAGGTACAGGCTCCGGCGAAATTGGATGGGCGCCGATTATGGGTGTTGGCTATTACAGGAATTTCACTTTGTGGCACAATGGGACCAATCCATGGGGTTGTTCTTATTACCAGGATGATCTCTCTATTCTTACAACCTATAATGGTTTTGATTACCGCACTGATGACAACTCCAATAATGCTGATGCAACGGCCACACGTGTGAATTTTATGAATAACCGTTTTTCTGCAGATGGTGTAATTGAAAAAATTGATGATAAAGATGTTTTTACGTTCACTATGCCTGAACAAGGCAAGTTTCATTTAGATGCAAATCCCTTCAGCATAAGCGGTGGTGATAACGGATCGAACTTAGATATGCAGGTTGAATTATTGAACAGTGCAAAGAATGTTGTAGGCAGTTATAATCCTGAACTTCTGCTGAACGCAACAATAGATACCACTCTTCTACCCGGAACTTATTATGTAAGAGTTCAGAGCATGGGCAACATATATGCGCCTGATTATGCAAGCCTCGGATCGTATAACATAACAGCAGTGATCACACCTACAACTGTGTTACCGTTGCACCTTTTGGAATTTCATGGCAACAGTGAAAACAACATACATAATTTTAACTGGACTATTGTTGCAGACGAAACCATCACGCAGCAAGTGCTCGAAGTTTCCTCTAATGGAAGGGATTTTCAATCTCTATCCAAAATGAATGCTGATGCAAGAACATATACCTATCTGCCAATGAACAGCGGTGTTCTTTATTACAGGCTGAGGGTTACTTTCAATAACAACAAACAATATTTTTCGAACATTGTTGTCTTGCAAAATAAGATCAGCAAACCGGAAATTGTCACCAATCCTGTTCATAACTCAATTCAGATCAAAAGTCCTTCTGCATTTAAGTACGCCATTGTTGATTTCAGTGGAAGAGCGCTAATGAAAGGAAATCTAGTGCAGGGAGTGAATACAATTGCAACAGATGGCTTAACTAATGGAATGTATATTATTCAATACAATAACGGACAGAAAGATTATGCAGAGAAGTTCATGAAGCAATGATGAACGTGAATTAATAAGCAGAGTTTGCAGTTTACGGTTTGCAGTTGAAGCGTTCATGCATAAGGCTCCTTTATTAGAGGAAGGTTGCGTAGGGATTTGCCACTGGCAAATCCTTTAAAAGAAAGTTTTTTTACAGTAAGCTGTCACAGGGAAATAATAATCTAAAAGACTCTCCAATTCACGATTGACGATTCACGTTTCCCGTCCACGTAATCCATACTATTTGGTAACTCAGGGTTTTTCCGTAAATTGGAAAAACCCTTTTTCTATGATCAAATGGAGAAAATTCAATGGTGAACCCATTAGTCTTCCAATTTATGATGCTGTTGAACAAGCCATCAGAAAGGAAACCGGATCGGGATTCAGATTAAAAGTTTGTATCGGCACCGATTCGCAGGTAAAAGGTCAGGAGACCGAATTTGCCACGGTTATTGTTTTTTTACGCGAAGGCCATGGAGGCTTCATGTTCATTCACAACGAAAAAACCCGCCAGCAGTTTTCTATAAAGGAACGCATGCTGGTGGAAGTAGCGAAAAGTATAGATATTGCCTATGAGTTGTGCAATCTTTTTACTTTATATAGTGTGGACATGGAAGTGCATGCCGACATTAACACCAACCCGCATTTTAAGAGCAACGATGCTTTGAAAGAAGCGATGGGTTACATTCTTGGAATGGGCTTTGCCTTCAAAGCCAAGCCGGAAGCTTTCGCCAGCAGCAGTTGTGCCAACAAAATGGTGAATTAAGCTTTCTGTTTTCTTTTCCGGGAAAGAACAATAATCAGAATTAAGAAAAGAAGTATGCCTGCCATTAGGCGTACCATATCTTTTTGTCTCTGTTCTACTCTTTGTTTTTGTCCAACCACAACACGATCAGCATCTCGGGAACTTTGAAGGTTCTTGCTGATCTCAGAACGATAAATACTGTCCTGTGTTTTGATGACTACGTCCTGTTGTTTTTTATAGATTGCAGAGGAAGAATCAATTGCTTTGGACAGGGAATCCAGCTTTCTTTGATCAATTTGCCCGTAACATTGTAGTTGAAATAACAACATCACCACAAGTAAAAGGCGATACATTAAATAAGAGGATTTAATTGCGTGTGGCTTTATTTGCGGAAGCTGCTTTTTCAGGAATATCCGCAGTATAATCAACCGTTGGTTTGGGCGTTTCCACGGTGCTTTTTTTATTGTATTTCTCAAATAATTTCTGCGTGTCCCGCTCGGCAAATGCAAAGGTCACCATTACCAAAACAAACAATAGGATCACGAAGCTTTTTTCTAAAACGGTTCTTTTCATAAGCCATGAAACTTGGTGCAATATAATCCATAAAACTATCCCGTCTGATTTTTATGGTTGTAAAATAATGCATTCAACTCCCCAATAAAATTTAATAACTGTTTTGTTCCTGTTCGTTTGATGGCCGACGTTATAAAATGCGGGGGAGTTTCCTCCCAGGTGTCACCCATTTCTTTCAGGAATTGATGAACATTGGCAGCCGTTTCTTTCTGAGTGCTTTTATCGGCCTTTGTGAAAATAAGTGCGAAAGGAATTTTCCATGCGCCCAATTGATTGATGAATTGCAGATCAATTTTCTGCGGTTCGTGGCGGCTGTCTATCAACACAAAAAGATTGACAAGATTCTCTCTCTTTCGTATGTATTCTTCGATCATTTTTTGCCAGGCTTTGCGCTGGCTCTGGGACCGCTTTGCATAACCATAACCCGGAAGGTCCACCAGGTACCATTCCTTTTTATCAGCCGATTCAATTGTAAAATGATTGATCAATTGTGTTTTGCCCGGAGAGGAAGAAACCTTTGCCAGTTCTTTTTTATTCGTCAGCATATTGATCACCGATGATTTGCCCACATTGCTTCTGCCTATAAACGCGTATTCCGGCTTATCGGGTTTAGGGCATTTATCAACTGAAGGACTGCTGATCAGATACGAAGCCTGAATGATCTCCATAATTGCAAAATAAAGGAATTGGCTGGGGAAATGTTTTTGAAGAAATGAAACAAGACCATGTACTAAATATTCCCATGTACTTTACATACTCTGTATTTCTGATCAGCATTCGTTATCAGAAAATTTTTTGCTCTTCGCAGCAAAAGAACTTCAGTAGTAGAACTGTGTCATTTTGTAATACACTTCTCTCAGGCGCCGGGTTTTCAAAACCACCGGTTTCTCTACAAAAATCCTATACTTGCATCTTCATTCATCAATGAAATCGAAACGAGCTACATACTCTCTGCTTCTTGTTCTTATCCTATTGTTTGTTTTTATTTACAGGCGATGGCAGGAGCCTTTTGCAAGGGAAGCCTTTGACCGCCATCCGTCACATTTGTATTACACCAAACATGCTTTGTGCCGCATGGATTGCCGTCACATCACCAAAGAAGAGATCAATGAGATCATGCAGAAAGGAATCATCAACTTTTATAAAAGCAACCGGAATGGTAAGCCCTGTCCTACCTATGCTTTGCAAGGAGAAACTGATGAGGGCGAAAAGCTTCGGGTGATTTTTGCACAATGCAGCAACGAAACCAAGGTTGTGACTTGTTACAACCTGGAAGAAGATTTTGAATGTCATTGTTCCGGTGATCCTTCGTCAGGCTCAGGAAAAGTTGAAAACAAAAATTAAATGCGCATCCTTCTTAAGCCACTGCAGATTCTTTATGTTATTTATGCTTTCGTTTGTTTTGTGGCATTGATGATCCCTGTTTTTATTTGGAGTTTGCTGGTGCTGCCATTGGGAAGAATCAGGGGAGGCAATCTTATTTACTACGGCTGCATGGTTTGGGCAGATTGCTGGTTTGCGCTGATTTTTATTTTTCACAGGAACATCTTTGTTGAAGAACTCAGAAAAGATCAATCCTACATTTTTGTGGCCAATCATATTTCCAACCTTGATGCAGCATTGATACCAAAAATATTTCGTCATCCGCTGCGCCCTTTGGGAAAAGTAGAGATGGCGAAGGTGCCCATCTTCGGATTTATTTATAGGAATGTCATTGTTACGGTTGACAGAAGCAGTGCAGAAAACCGTGCAAAGAGTGTGCTCCTGCTCAAATCCATTTTGAAGAAAGGAATTTCTGTTCTGGTTTTTCCTGAAGGAACATTCAATACCACTCATCGGCCATTAAAAGAATTTTATGATGGCGCTTTTCGCATTGCTATTGAGACAGGAACACCCATCAAACCGGTTCTGTTTTTAAACACTTACGACCGCATGCATTACAAAAGTATTTTTTCATTGAATCCCGGAAAAAGCCGTTCTGTTTTTTTACCGGAGGTTTCTGTTGAAGGATTGACAATTAAAGATGTTGGAATGCTGAAGGAAAGAGTGTTTGAAATAATGAAGGAGGAGTTAGTGAGGAGAGGAGCGAAGTGGATTGAGGAGAGATGAGATTGAATTTGCCGATGAATCTTTCTCATGAATCGTGTATGAGGCAGGACCCGTCATTTGTGAACACACCATTTCGCCGAGTGCCAGAAAAGAGGTTTTAATTGTTAGATGCTGCTGTGGACACTCGGCGCGGAAGGCAATTGGATAGATTTTTTACCCATCGCCCTTTTGGTATATAGTTGCCGAAAACGTTAGCCCACAAACAAGCAAAGGAGATAATAGCCACATATAAAACATCTAACTGCTTTAAAAAGACCAACAACAAAAAACTTTCTCCAACCTAAGTTCCCCCACCCGGGGGACAGGGGGCTTTTTCCCTATTTTTACACCCCATGTTTGCTGAAGTCATAATACCTCTTGCGCTGCCTAAGAATTACACCTGGCATATTCCCGATCACATGCTGGACATGATCTCTGTTGGTTGCCGCGTGGAAGTGAATTTGGGAAAGAATAAAAAATATGCAGGTGTTGTAAAGCGCATTCATGATGATGCACCGACTTCTTTT
>JAICTW010000659.1 GCA_025936195.1 Flavisolibacter sp. | reverse complement strand
GCAGTCTTTATTAAATAAGGATACGGTACGGCAACTGAACAACCTACGTCTTGAAACAAATAAGAGAGGCATGACCGTACTTGCTGCCTGGGGAGCAGTGAATACTGTTGCGGGAACCATTGGCTACTTTGCAGCAGACCAGCAGCAATGGAAAGCCTTTCATGGTATGAACGCGATATGGGGCATTACCAACTTTGGGCTGGGCATTATGGGCAACAACAATCTAAGAACGGCATTAAAAATTCCGGGTGTTCAGTTAGTAGCTGCCTGCGATTTGTATTCAGGCCGCCTTGAAAGAGCCAAAGAAGTATATGGAAAAGACCTTTTTGTTACAAATGATTACCGAAAGATATTAGACCGAAAAGATGTTGATGCGGTTATTATCGCTACAGGCGATCACTGGCATGCGCGCATCAGCAAAGAGGCTTTACAAAAAGGAAAGCACGTATATTGTGAGAAGCCTATGGTGCATCTTATTGACGAAGGACACGGAGTGATAAATGCGGCAAAGTCGAGCAACAAAACGATGCAAATCGGAAGTCAGCGGGTAAGCAGCCTTGTGTATGCAAAAGCGCATGAATTATATAAAAGCGGTGAAATAGGAAAGCTGAATATGGTGAACGCCATTTATGACCGGCAGGATGCATTGGGTGCGTGGGAATATACAATGCCAACCGATGCCTCGCCTGAAACCGTTGACTGGGACCGGTATATAGAAGGATTGGCAAAGATTCCGTACGATTCAAAAAAGTTTTTCTGGTGGAGAAATTATCGCGAGTTTGGCACTGGTGTAGCGGGCGATCTGTTTGTTCATCTTCTTTCAGGTACACATGTTATTACCGATTCCAAAGGGCCTGAATCCATCTATGCTTCCGGCGACCTTGCTTATTGGAAAGATGGACGTAATGTGCCTGATCTGATGGCGGGTATTATGCAGTATCCTGAAACTCCTGAGCATTCGCCCTTTCAACTCACACTTCAGGTGAATTTTGTAAGCGGCACGGGTGGCTCAGAAGTAACACGCTTTGTAGGGGATGAAGGAATGATAGTAATTGATGGCGATGGGCTTACTGTGCATCACAGTAAGTTACCTGAAGCGCCCGGCATTGGCGGGTGGGACGCTCTGGACACTTATCCGGAAGCGATGCAAAAGGAGTTATTGAAACGATACAATGAAAAATATACTGCAGATCAGCAAAAAAGGCATAATAAGCCGGACATGGTTTACAAGGCTCCGGAAAATTTTGATGCAGCGCTTCAACACCATATTAACTTTTTTGACAGTGTTAGAAATGGGGCTCCTGTAGTAGAAGATGCTGTCTTTGGCTTCCGTGCTGCAGCGCCGGCACTTGCCTGCAATGAAAGTTATTTCAAAAATAAAATTATCCATTGGGATCCGGTCCAAATGAAACTAAAAGAAGGTTAGATATTCACGCATCCATTATTCATGATCTTAAACAATTCATCATCTTAAACAATTAATTGTATGAAATTATCAAGAAGAAAATTTATCAGGAATAGTTCTTTATCTATGGCCGGAGCAATGTTTTTGCCAAAAAGTGTTTTGCAGAATTTATCTTTTGAAGGCGGACAGATATTGGGATTGCAATTGTATTCCGTTCGTGATGATATGAAAAATGATCCTTCCGGAACTTTGAAACAACTGGCAGATATGGGGTATAAAAATGTGGAGCATGCTAATTATATAGATGGAAAATTTTATGGTTATACGCCTGCTCAATTCAAAAAACTCCTCGATTCGCTCGGACTAAAAATGCCAAGTGGCCATACAGTTATGAATGCAAGCGATTATGATAAGTCAAAAAATGATTTTACGGATAAATGGAAGCAAACTATACACGATGCAGCCACGGTGGGCCAGCATTATGTAATCAGCCCGTGGCTTGATGAAAACCTTCGTAAAAGTTATGACGACCTGTTAGGGTTTCTTGATGTGTTTAATAAATGTGGCGAACTATGTAAAAAATCCGGGTTAAAATTTGGATATCACAATCATGATTTTGAATTCAAATATTATTTGAATGGCAAAAAAATTTACGATATTATCCTGGAAAAAACAGATCCCAAATTAGTAATGCAGCAATTAGATATAGGTAATATGTATGGCGCAGGAGGAAGAGCTTTGGATATTATAAGTCAACATCCTGGCAGGTTTGAAAGCATGCATGTTAAAGATGAGATTAAATCATCCGGAAAAGGCGAAATGGATGATGAATATGAAAGCACTGTTTTAGGCAAAGGAATAATGCCCGTTAAAGAAATCATAGACCTTGCTAAAAAATCCGGAGGCACTACAGAATTTATTATAGAGCAGGAATCTTACCAGGGTAAAACTCCCGTCGAATGCGCGAAGGCGGATTTGGCGGTGATGAAAGGGTGGGGATATTAGCATGTGGTCGGCACATATTAGCATCGGATCGAAATTAATCAGTTTTTCTTCGATCGCTCCAAAAGAGTAATTC
>JAICTW010000390.1 GCA_025936195.1 Flavisolibacter sp. | reverse complement strand
TTGAAGCTTTACAACAATCCAATTTGAATAGTTGCTGTTTTTGCCACTTCAATTATACCATCTTGCGTTTAATTATTGCTGATAAAACGAAAAAGGATTGAACAACTCAATCCTTCAAAACTTTTATGCTCACATTTATTAAGTTCCCTGCACTACCAATCTGAACCCGTTTCCATGAATGTTCACGATCTCAATATTTGGATCGTCCTTTAAATACTTCCTTAGCTTGGCAATGTAAACATCCATGCTTCTTCCATTGAAATAGGTATCACTTCCCCAAATGCGTTTTAACGCCTGTTCACGGGGCAACAGATCATTCATGTGCTCGGCAAGCATTTTCAGCAATTCGTTTTCTTTTGGAGAAAGTGTTTGTGTTTTGCCACCATGTGATAGCTGGCGAAGCTTGGGATTGAAATGATAAGAAGCCAGATCAAACTCACGGTTCTCGGCTTCACGGTTCAGCTCTTCATTGCGTTTTAAAATGGCTTTTATTTTATGCAATAATACTTCGCTGTCGAAGGGCTTGGTTATATAATCGTCAGCGCCGAGTTTATATCCCTGAATAATGTCTTCCTTCATAGTCTTTGCACTTAAAAAGAACAAAGGCACATCAGGATTGATATCTCTTATTTCTTCTGCCAGTGTAAATCCGTCCATATTGGGCATCATTACATCTAACAGGCAAAGATCAAATTGCTCCCGTTGAAAGGCGGCCAATCCAAGACGGCCATCTCTTTCAAGCGTTACATCATAATCGTTTAACTCTAAATAATTCTTCAGTACACTTCCTAAATTCGGATCATCCTCGCATAATAAAATTTTAGCTTTCTTATCTTTTTCTGCCATGACTAATGAGTTTAATTGAGAATAAAATTAAAGCTTTTCAATTTACCTAATTTCCGTTTATCCTGTACGGTTACATCAAATATCTTTCCAAGGCTGGTGCAGTTCAAAGTCAAAAGATCAAGTTCAATGTCAGGAACATCCTTTTGCAGAACGGACTTTGAACTTTAAACTAATTTTGTTTCATGCATGTTACACCCGATAACCGCCTGAAAAAACTCATCATTATTGGTGACAGGGTTTTGATCCGCCCCACCAAGCCCGACGAACGAACGCAAACCGGTCTTTATCTTCCTCCCGGTGTGCAGGAAAAAGAAAAAGTGCAGCAGGGATATGTAATAAAAACCGGACCCGGCTATGCCATTCCAATGCCACCTGAAGATGAGCCGTGGAAGAACCAGGAGGAGCAGGTGCGCTATCTTCCATTGCAGGCGAAAGAAGGTGATCTTGCCATTTTTCTTTTAAGCGGTGCTACAGAGATCATGTACCAGAACGAAAAATATTTCATCGTTCCGCAAAGTGCTATTTTGATGTTGGAACGAGAAGAGGATTTATAAGTTTGAAGTTTGAAGTTTGAGGTTGTTTAAATCCGAAGGATCCTCAATCCGGTAACAGTTTCATAGAAGGAATGTATTGGTATTATTTTTATCTGAACTGCTATTTTTTTCTTTTGTTGTAGCTTATGGCGCAGCAGGCGCCATCACTCACTTGTACGCTTTGTAATTCTATGGCAATTCTTCAATTCCATTCTCCTACTCATGCACCATTTGCTGAGCATAATTAAAATGCTGCTGCACTCTTGTAACGAGGTCATTGTAGTCAAAGGGCTTTTGCATAAAATCATCGGCATTAGCATAGGAGATCATGCGCTGGTTGCAATCCTCGCCTGACATCATAATCACACGTACATTATTTGTTTCCGGATTATTCTTTAGCTGATTGCAAAAAGTATAACCATCCTGATCCGATAAACATACATCCATCAATATCAGCACAGGCTTATGAACTTTTATTTTTAGCATGGCTTCTTCAATGGAAGAGGCCAGCACGGTTTCGTAACCCTGCCCCTTCAAAATGATCTGCACGATCTGCAGCAGATCTCTATTATCATCGAGTAGCAGGATTTTTTGAGGACTATACACGGTTTTTCGTTTTGCTCCTGTATATTCAAATACAGTTCCAAAAATTACGAAAGGGCAAAAATCTTCGGGGAATCAGCGTTCCAGATCGGCACAAAAGGCTAAAAGGTTGATAATTTCTTTTGTAAAAACGGCATAGTCGAAGGGCTTTGTAATGAAATGAATGCCCAGACTTTCAAAATAGTTCCGGTGATCTGTGTTGGAAGAAGTGGTGAAGACAACAATTGGGATCTTCGATAGCCGCTCGTCTTCCCTGATCTTGCCAATCGTTTGCTTGCCATCCATGCGGGGCATGTTCATGTCCATAATGATCAAACAGGGATATTGATCTTTCTTTTGCGATTCCTGTAAATAACTGAAGGCCTCTAAGCCATTGAAGGCTTCTATAATTTCAAAAGAATGACCTTGCGATTGAATGATCTCTTTAATAAAAAGAAGATCATCTTCATCATCATCAACGCAAAGTATGGTGGGTATAAAAGGCATAGCCAAAACTAAGGGTTTAGCGATCACATGCTATACCGTATTACTACCTACAAAATTTCAGTTTTTACGATTCTTGAAATCATTTTAATCGCAGCAAGCCTTTGTCATCCGCTTCAATTTTATTTTCCGATTGCAAAAATGAAATAACCTTCCATGCTTTTTCTTTTTTGATGCTTTTGATTTCATTCAGCAATTCCGGAGCGGTCAGTTGCTTTTGTGAAAGTTGAAATGAAATAAGTTTTGAAATTTTTTCGAATTCTTCCATAGAAAGTTCCGTGGCTTTTTTGCGAAGACAGTTATCGCAAATGCCACAATCCTTCGCATCTTCATCTCCAAAATAAATACTGATGAAACGGCTACGGCAATGATCTTCTTTCGTGTAACGGATCATGGTTTGTACCCGCCTGATGAAGGACTCTTTCCGTTTGTTGTAAAGCGTTGTATTCAATACCAGATCCTGAATAGGTACACGGTTCTTTTTAAAAACAATTTGTGGTTCTTCGTTTTGGGGCGTGTAGCTGATGATGCTGAACGAAGCAATGGTTTGCAACTGGCGTTTGATATCTATTTCATCTTTCTTAAGCAACCGCGCCAATAAGTTTTCAGAAATGAAAGCTGGAAAATCAAAAATGCCTTCATAGCTTCTTAATAAAGTAGTAAGTAAAACTTCGTGTTGTGAATAATGTTTTTCAAATTCGGCCAACTCTTTTTTTGATGTAGTGAATACAAGCGTGGAAGGTGTAAAATTTTTTTCATTGAACTCCAGCCATCCATCGCTTTCCAGTGCTTTTAACGCATACAACGTCTCGTTGCTGTTTAATTTAAAATTGCGGATGAATTCATCAAGCCGGAAGTTGAAGCTTTTGTATTCGCCTGTGTAGGCAGGCAATTGCAAAAAATTGGTAAGCGCACCGTACACGTTTTTAATTTGCTCCAATTTGGGAAAGCGGATGGCATGCAAACCATTCAATTCATCAATATCCCTTTCATCGTACAATAAAACGGCATAGGATTTTTTCCCGTCACGTCCGGCACGGCCAGCTTCCTGATAATAATTTTCCAAACCATCAGGAACATCAACATGAACAACCAATCGAACATCCGGTTTGTCAATGCCCATACCAAAAGCATTGGTGCAAACGATCACCCGTACTTTGTTATCGATCCAATCTTTCTGCCGCTGGTTGCGTTCTTCCTGTTTCAGCCCTGCATGATAATTGGTTGCCGAAATGCCGTGCATCTGCAGCAGGTTCATAATTTCATTGGTGCGCTTGCGGCTTTTACAATAAACAATGGAACTGCCGGGAACTTTGGTTACAATATCAATCAGTTTTGCAAATTTGGAATCAACTTTAAAGGCGCTGTAGGAAAGGTTTTTTCGTTCGAAGGATTGCTGGAAGATTACTGCGGACTTGAATTGGAGTTTTTGAAGTATATCAGTCTGCACTTCCTTTGTAGCCGATGCTGTCA
>JAICTW010000392.1 GCA_025936195.1 Flavisolibacter sp. | reverse complement strand
TCCTTTGTTGTCATCATTTAAAAAATGAAAATGGGTTTTTGGAGCAGGCGGATTGTAAGAAGTTCCCAACCTGAAATCAGATAACTGGCCGTAAGTGTCAATAATTTTTCCAGGGTTCATGAGCCATTGAGGATCCCAAATGGACTTAAATTCATGAAAAGCCTGCATAATTTCTTTACCGTACATTATTTCCAGCAGATCACCTCTTGTTTGTCCATCTCCATGTTCGCCGGAAAGAGAACCGCCATAGCTTACAACCAGGTGCGAAGCCTCGATCGTAAACTTTTTATAATTTTCTATTCCTTCTTCTGTCTTTAAATCAAACCCAACGCGACAGTGAACGCAACCCTGCCCAAGGTGGCCGTACAAAGAAGGATGATAGCCATATTTGCTGAACAAAGCGCGAAGATCTTTCAAATAATCACCTACCTTATCAGGAGGAACGGCCGAATCTTCCCAGCCTGGAGCGCCATCCGGTTCACCAGGAACAAAGGCTGTAGCGCCCAAACCGTCTTCCCTTATTTGCCAAAGCTTTTGCTCCTGGTCCGGATCATCAAAAAGTTTCATATCCGGAGGATTTTGTTCTTTTTTCAATTCTTCCATTAAAGCTTTACACTTATTGTCAGAATCGTTTTTATCTTTTCCGCCAAACTCACAAAGAAGCCATCCTCCGCCCTTCGGCAGTAACGGAATGTCATTTACATCGAGCCCTTTCTTGCGCATAAAGTCAAGAAGCAAATTATCAAAACCTTCCAAACCGATTGGCTTGTGTTTCATGATTTGGGGACAAGCGCGACCGGCGGCATATATATCAGGATAGCCCAAAACCAGTAACGAACGTGCGCCAGGGTCAGGCATTAGTTTCATATTTGCTTCCAAAATAACTACACACGTTCCTTCAGATCCGACAACTGCCTGTGCGACGTTAAAACCATTTTCAGGTAATAAAGCCGGAAGATCATACCCTGAAACACGGCGTGGGATATTTGGGAATTTCTTCCTGATTTCATCCGCATATTTATCCCGTAAATTCTTTAATTTCTGATAAATTTCTCCTCTCCTTCCACCTGCTTTAATGATCTTTTCCAATTCTTCTTCGGACGTAGGGCCAACTTTCATTTTAATACCGTCATACGTCAGAATGGTAAGAGATTCCGTATTGTCTGACATGCGCGCGCCATAGCCATAAAACTGCGACATAACCGAATGCACTCCACAGGACTTATTACCCAACATGCCTCCAATTGCGCAATGACTGTGAGTGGCAGGATCAGGGCCAAAAGTCAAATTTGCCTGACGGGCAGTTGTTCCACGCATTTCATCCAACACAATTCCGGGCTGCACCAAAACTGTTTTTTTATCCTTATCAATATGCAAAACTTTATTGTAGTATTTCGTCATGTCCATTACAATGGCAACATTGCAACAAGCGCCTGTAAGGCTTGTGCCGCCGCCGCGCGACAAAAGCGGCGCATGATGTTTTTTGCAAATCGCGACGGTATTAATGATGTCTTCTTCTGTTTTTGGCAGAACGACTCCAATAGGAACCTGTCGATAGTTAGAAGCATCAGTAGCATATAACGCTTTCGTTCCTGTATCAAAACGAACTTCACCTTCGATTTTGGATTGTAATTCTTTTTCTAATAATTCTGCATCAATGCCTTTTGAGTATTTGGTTTCATATCTAAGGTCTAATGTGTCTATATCATTTGCCATAATTATCTTTTTAAAAAGTAAATTTTAGGTGCAATTAATTCTGATTGAAAACCGAATGGTTTGGCTGAGCGCTAAACTTTATACTTTTCCGCGTCCTGGTATTTAAAATCCAAACCAAAGCCCGGCCTGCTCATGTCAGGATGCAGCGCACCATTTACTGGCCTTGCTGTTCCATCAAAAAGCATGTCTTCTATTCTTACATGATCATAAAAATATTCCGCTGTAAAAAAAGAATCAAGCGATAAGCCAGGATGTAAATGGATTGCCGGTGCACAATGGGAAGAAAAAGGTAGTTGATGTGCTTCACAGGTATTTCCGGCTTTTAAGAAAACTGAAATTCCTCCACAGCGGGTAGCATCCGCTTGCAAAACATCTACTGCTCCGGCATCAAGCATCTGTTCGAAATATGGAAGGTTGTAACCATACTCTCCTGCAGCAATATTAATTTTATCGGGAGCATGTTCACGGATAAAATGAAGGCCTTTTAAATCACTTGCGGGAACTGGTTCTTCAAACCAGGTAACATCCAGCGCTGCAAATTTAGTAGCCATTTCAAGCGCCTGTTTGGCACTGTAAGCGCCGTTTGCATCTACAAATAATTCGCAATCTTTTCCAATCGCTTCTCTTGTTTTCTCTACTCTTTCCACATCTTTTTGCGGGTCACGGCCGATTTTCATTTTCACCTGTTTAATTCCTTCAACAGCCCATCCGCCCAATTGTTTTTGCAATTTTTCAATGGAATAAGAAGTAAATCCGCCGCTTCCATAAATGAGAAAGCTTTCCCTCACTTTTCCAAATAATGACACAAGCGGCACGTCCAGAATTTTTGCTTTTAAATCCCATAAAGCATTATCAACTGCCGATATTGCCATAGCGATAATTCCATAATTTCCACTGTTTCTCACACTTTCGATCATCGTTTTTAGAATCACAGGAATTTGCATCGCATTCTTTCCAATCACAATTTCTTTCAAGCTTTTATTGATGAAAAAAGCGGAAGAAACATCAGCATAAGAATATCCAATCCCACTTTTTCCTCCCGCTTCTATTTTCACCAAAACCATGGTAGTACTGTTCCATTTTATCGTTCCGTCTGATTCCGGTCCATCTGTAGGAATCGTATACGCGCTCACTGTCAAGTCTTTAATATTTACCCCGTCTTCATTCATTTAACTAAAAATTGTTGACATTTCACTTTTCCATGTTTGTTTGATTATTGATGCTTCATTCGGATCACCTTTCAATAAAGTCTTGCCATATTTCACCATCATGTCAAACGAAATATGCGGGGGTAATGGCGGAACGTCAGGATCAGTGATCACTTCCAAAACTGCCGGACGATCGGCAGAAAGCACATCATCCCAGCCTTCGCCGATTTTTTCCGGATCATTTACAAAAACCCCTTTCAACCCCAACAGCTTTGCATATTCTGCATAAGGAAAATCAGGCACATCCTGCGATCCGGTAAATTTGGGATCTCCAGTCATAACTCTTTGTTCCCAACTTACCTGCGCCAGATCGTTATTATGAAGCACAAGTATTACCAGTCTCGGATCTTTCCATCTTTTCCAATATTTTGAAATAGTAATCAAACCGCCGTTTCCCAACATTTGCATTGCGCCATCTCCTACCATGGCGATCGGAATTCTATCAGGATAAGCAAATTTTGCGGCAATGGCATAGGGCACTCCAGGGCACATAGTTGCTAAATTGCCAGACAAGGATGCCATCATTCCCTCGCGTATTTTCAAATGGCGTGCAAACCAATCGGCAGAAGTACCTGAATCAGAAGAAAGAATGCATCTGTCAGGCAGTCGCGGAGAAAGCTCCTGGAATACCCTTTGAGGATTAACCGGCATTGCAGAATCTTTAGCCCTGGCGTCAATTACTTTCCACCAATCTTCCATTCCCTTTTCAATGTCTTTGCGCCATGAATGATGCTTATTCTTTTTTAAATATGGAATTAAGGCTCTTAATGTGTCTTTACTGTCTCCTACTAAATTAATTTCCATTGGAAAACGGAGACTCAGCATTTTTGGATCAATGTCGATCTGCACTCCGCGTGCCTGGCCGATCTTTGGTAAAAATTCTGAATAAGGAAAGCTGCTTCCCACCATCAGCAGCGTATCACATTCCATCATCATTTTCCAGCTTGGTTCTGTTCCCAACAATCCTATTGCACCTGTTACATA
>JAICTW010000127.1 GCA_025936195.1 Flavisolibacter sp. | reverse complement strand
TAAACAAAATCACGTCCCGGTTTTTTTCCAATTCATTCATGATGGCTTTCATCCTTTCTTCAAACTGTCCACGATATTTGGTTCCGGCCACCAAAGCAGCGAGGTCAAGAGAAATGACTCTTTTATAAAACAACACTCTGGAAACTTTGCGTTGAACAATTCTCAATGCAAGCCCTTCAACAATAGCTGTTTTACCAACGCCGGGTTCACCAATTAAAATGGGGTTGTTCTTTTTACGGCGAGAAAGGATTTGAGAAACACGTTCTATTTCTTTTTCACGGCCAATGATTGGATCCAATTGTCCTGTCTCTGCTAATTTTGTAATATCTCTACCAAAATTATCGAGCACAGGCGTTTTACTTTTTGCCGCACCAGCCTGACGTGATTTTGATCCGGAATATTTCTTTTCTTCATCAAAATCCTCTTCGTTTTCATCCTGGTACTCGGCACGGGGATCATTTGATTTCATCACCCCCAGTTCCTGTCTGAATAAATCGTAGTCCACGTCAAATTGATTTAAAATTTGTGTTGCAATATTTTCTTTGTTCTTGAGGATGGAAAGCATCAAGTGTTCGGTTTCTACAGTCGGGCTTTTTAGCGCCTTTGCTTCCAACACGGTTACACGGATCACTTTCTCTGCCTGCTTCGTTAATGGCAGGCTATTAATATTTGCAATATTCTTACCAGTCTTGTCTTTCACTGCCAGTTCAATTTCTTTTCTTAACTCGTACAGGTCAACATTAAAGCTTTTCAAAATTCGAATAGCTGTATTATCACCCTCACGAATCAGACCCAGCAATAAATGTTCCGTCCCGATAAAATCATTGCCCAGCCTTAGTGCTTCTTCCCTGCTAAAGGAAATGATCTCTTTTACTTGTGAGGAAAAATTATTGTCCATTTGATTGTTTATGCTTTATACAATAATAAAAAATATTTTTGAGTGATTGCAAGACTTATATGGTTAAGTCTTAGTTTAGTCTATATGGAAGTCAAAACTGATACCAAAGAGAAATTTCATGTCATTCGGGTGGAAACCTCAGAATTGCCTGCTAATGTGGCAGCAGAATTGAAAAACCATTTAGAAGAACCACTTAAAGATACAATAAAGAACGTCGTTTTAAATCTACACAATGTTAAGACTATTGCCGAAGAAACCGCAGAAGTTTTGGTCCGAACCCAGCAAAAATTTTACGAGCAAAACGCTTCATTTGTTGTATGCGAATTGAAGGAAGAAGTAGAACAATTTTTAGACGAGAAAGAGCTGCTGGAGCTGATGAATGTAACACCAACTGAAAGCGAGGCCAGTGATATTGTTCAAATGGAAGAGGTTGAAAGAGATTTGCTGGGAGATGAAGATGTCTGAACCGTGATTTGGGTAGATTCATTGGATTAGAGTGGAAAATGTTTTAGCAGTAAGTTCCTCCGTTTGCTTTGAGTACTCTGTACGAAATAATTTTTTGTCAACCGATCTGCATTGCTACTTATCATCATTTTCGAAATGCCTTTAACATCTATACAGCTATCCATTCAGCAAAAGTTAAAAGAGAAATTTTTATTAGTAACGGAGGAAGCTGGTTTTAGTTCAATCGGCGGCGGATGTATCAATGAAACCTATAAAATCAATTTTGACAAACATCAGTTTTTTTGCAAGATCAATTCTGCGACCAAATTTCCCCACTTGTTTGAAAAGGAAGTCAAGGGTCTGAAATTAATAGCGCAGCAGCAGATCATTAAAGTTCCCGAAGTGATTGATTGCTTTGAAGCCAATGATCAGCAAATTCTTTTATTGGAATGGATCAACGAAGGAGAACGAACCGAAAGCTTCTGGAAAAAATTCGGAGAACAATTGGCTGCTCTTCATCAATCATCCAATGATTACTTTGGATTGAATGAAAACAATTACATGGGCAGCGTTCCTCAAAGCAATCAGCCAACTGATAATTGGATTGATTTCTTTATTCAGCAGAGACTTCAATGTTTAATCGACAAATGCCTTGCACAAAAATTGTTGTCTTCAAAACATCAATCGCAATTTGAAAACTTATATAAGCAATTATCAAACATTTTTAAAGGCCAACAAAAACCTTCACTCCTTCACGGCGATCTGTGGAGTGGCAATTTCATGTGCAATGAAAATGCTGAACCTGTTTTGATTGATACGGCCGTTTACTTTGGTCATTCTTCCGTTGATCTTGGAATGACCACCTTATTTGGCGGCTTCCCCACTGGTTTTTATGAAGCTTATAATTACCATTCTCCATTTCCATCTAACTACGAAGAACAGTGGGAGGCTTGTAATTTATATCCATTGCTCATTCACTTGCTACTATTTGGAAGAAGTTATCTTTCCCAAATTGAAAGAACGTTGCACAATTACAATTAAGCAATTCAAATGCTCCGCTTAAATTTGCTCCGATGTTATCGGTAACCATACTGGGAAATAATTCTGCAGTACCTGCTTTTAACCGCCATCCCACCAGCCAGGTAGTGTCGCATGATGGCAGCAATTATTTGGTGGATTGCGGCGAAGGCACGCAAATACAAATGATCAAATACAAGATCCGCCGTGGAAAGATCTCACACATTTTTATTTCTCATGTGCATGGGGACCAGTATTTTGGGTTGGTGGGGTTTCTGAACTCATTTGGTTTGCTTAATCACAAGCAGGAATTACATGTGTATGCGCCTTCGCCTTTGCAGCAGATCATTGAAATGCAAATGAATGTTGCAGAAACCCAATTATCATATCCTCTCTATTTTCATAGGCTTAACCGGGCGGAAACTTTAGTGGACAACGATAAAATAAAAATCAGCTGCTTCCCTACCACCCACCGTATTGAATGTTACGGATTTTTGTTTGAAGAAAAAGAAGGCAAAAGAAAATTGCTTATCGAAAAAGTGCGAAAGCTAAATATTCCGATTTCATTTTACTCCAGTCTCCAAAATGGTTTGGATTATATTACTCCCCGCGGACAAACCATACGCAATGATGAAGTAACTACTGCACCAGAAAAAGGGAAAAAATATGCTTTTTGTGCAGATACACGATATGATGAAACCATGATCCCTTACATTCTTGACGCCGACATGATCTACCATGAAAGCACCTATCTCGATAACATGCAGGAAAAAGCGCTGGAACGTTTTCATTGCACAACAAAACAGGCGGCAATGATTGCAAAGAAGGCAATGGTAAAAAAATTATTGATCGGACATTTCAGTTCCAAGTATAATTCACTTGAACAGTTTGAACAGGAAGCGAGAGAAGTTTTTCCGAATACGGAATTGGCGATTGAGGGGAATACTTATGAGATATAGTCCCCCTGTCCCCCTGAAGGGGAGACTTAGGTCGAAGAAACTTTTCTTTCTCAACGGTTCTTTAAAGCACAATGTTTTTCTTCCCATTGAAACAATCATTAGTTTTAGAGAAAGCTAATTCTGATTAGAAGAAAATTGTTCTTAGGAGCAGAAAAACTTTTGTTTGAAAGAGCTTCTCAGCTTAGAAAGCAACAGACTTTTGCTGAAGAAATCCTTTGGAATTACTTAAGAACGAAGCCGCTTGGTTTTAAGTTTAGAAGACAACATCCATTCTCTTGTTATATTCTCGACTTCTACTGCCATTCTCTAAAACTTGCAATTGAAGTAGATGGTTCCATTCATAAGTTAGAACAAGTAAAACAGAATGATGAGATAAGGCAAAAGCAATTGGAGCGAGAAGGACTCAGCTTTTTGCGATTCACCAATGAAGAAATAAACTGAAATCAGAAGAAGTGATCTACAAAATAGAAACTTACCTTAAAGGAAAAGGTGCAATCAGTAAAGACACTAAAGTCTAAGTCTCCCCTTCAGGGGGACAGGGGGAACAACCATTTATAAAACAATGGAAATTCTTCTCTCCATGTCGGCTCATTATGTTTTCCTTCTGCCCTGATCACTGTTTTCATTTTTGCTTTTGAGTACTTGCGCATTTGTTCAAAAACATTCAGCATGTCTGGCACCATGGCTTCATTTTCCTGCAATCCGGCGTAGAAATAAATTTTCCCCTTTACCTTTTTTGCCTGGTGCGGATCAATATTTTTTAATTGGGGAGTGATCCAGAATGCGGGAGAAAATACACCGGCGGCACCAAACACTTTTGAGTATTTTAAAATGGCATAGAAAGAGATCAGCCCGCCCATGGAGCTTCCTGCAATGAATGTGTTCTTTTCATCTTTCTTAGTGCGATAATGTTTGTCAATGAAAGGCTTTAATGTTTGCACTAAAAAATCAACATACTGATCACCTTCGCCTTTGCCATATTTTTCCATGTCGTAAGGCGAGTACTCATTTACCCGCTTATCACCACCGTTGTCAATGGCCACAACAACGACCTCTTTATTCTTTGGACCTAACGTATCCAATGCTTCATCCACGCCCCATTCACCGTAAGCAGAAGTGGCATCATCAAAAACATTTTGCCCATCGTGCATGTACAGCACGGGATATTTTTTGTTGGATGTGTTATAACTCTCCGGCAAATAGATCCAAACCCTCCTGTAACGATTTAACTGGGGAATGTAAAAGGAATCGTCAATAATGTGCACATTTTTACTTGCGGTGTGAAGTTTTTCTTTTTTGGGAAAATGATCCGCCCAGTTTTCAATTTCGATATTTATGATAGTATCGCTTTCCAAGTTTAATCTCCTGTTTTCAGTTGGGAAGCCGCCGTTTCCCGATTCACTTCTCTCCCAGCTTCCTTCTGTGAATTTATATTCGTACGTGTCCTTCGGCAATTCAATTGTAATGCCGGGCTTTCCATTGATATTTTTCAGTAGAAATCTTTCATCGTGTGGATTCCAGTTATTGAAATTTCCAACAAGATAAATTTTATCAGATGCTTTTTGATAAGAAGGCAGTTTATCCATCACAAAACTCACTTTGTATTGAGCCAGTGCAATCAAACCGATCAGCAAAAGCTCAATAGAAAGAATGATCTTCTTAATCATCAACAATTATTTCAATGTAGGAAGATAGGCTTTCACCTGCTTGTGAAGCACGTCGCTCAATGGAACCAATGGCAAACGCAAATTGTTTTTGATGATGCCCAGTTCTGCCAAAATTGCTTTTAGACCTGCCGGATTATTTTCGGCAAACAATAATTCATATCCCTGCAGCAAAAGATTATTGATCTTTCTTGCCGAATCAAAATCGTCCTCCAATGCTGCCTTTACCATGGAAGAAAGATCTTTTGGAAAGCAATTAGCTGCAACGCTGATCACGCCACGCATGCCGCAGGCAATTTGAGCCAGTGCTAAATTATCATCACCACTTACCACCAAAAATTCCTGTGGCTTGTCGCGAAGAATTTGCATGCACTGGTTCATATTTCCGCTTGCTTCTTTAATGCCATTGATGTTATTGAAATCATTCGCAAGGCGAATGGTGGTGCTTGCAGAAATATTACTTCCCGTACGTCCTGGAACATTATATAAAATAATGGGCTTTGTTGTTGATGAAGCCAATGCTTTGTAATGCTGGTACAATCCTTCCTGCGAAGGTTTGTTGTAATACGGACTTGCCGACAAAATAGCAATTGCATTATCTATGGGAGAGGTTTCAATTTCCTTTATTACTGCAGCCGTGTTATTGCCACCAATACCAACAACAACAGGAACCCTGTCTGCAACAAATGAAAATGTTTGATTGATGATCTCAATCTTCTCTTCCTTTGAAAGCGTTGGCGTTTCTCCTGTTGTTCCAAGTGTAACCACATAATCCACTCCACCTTCAATAACGAAGTCAATTAATTTATCAAGACCGTCAAAGTCAATGCTTCCGTCCTCGTTAAATGGTGTGGCCAATGCTACACCTGTTCCTGTTAACTGATCTCTAAGTGACATTTATAGTTTGTAGTTTGAAGTTTATAGTTTGTAGTTGAGTGTGAACATTCCCAACCTTGCAATCATTATCCAATATTCCTTGTATTGGTAACCTGCTCTTCTGCTATATTGTTTTGAGACGATGCGGGCAATTCTTCCCAAAAACCCATCTTGCCAAATTTTTCAATTCGCAACCGGATTCTTTCTTCGGCAGGAATCATTTTTAGTTCTTCCAACACTTTCAGCAAATACTCTTTCAAAATATCAGCCGACTCCACATAATCCCAATGAGCGCCGCCGGCGGGTTCTGGAATAATTCCATCTACAAGGCCAAAGCTCTTCATGTGGTCGGCCGTTAATTTTAATTGTTCCGCAGCCACTTCTTTCTTATCCCAGCTTCGCCACAAAATAGAAGAACAACTTTCCGGTGAGATCACCGTGTACCATGTATTCTCCATCATGTAAACCCGGTCGCCAACACCAATTCCCAAAGCGCCACCTGATGCACCTTCGCCAATGATTATCACAATGACCGGAACTTTCAGACGGATCATTTCGTAAATATTTCTAGCAATAGCTTCACCTTGTCCGCGTTCTTCCGCTTCCAAACCCGGGTAAGCACCTGGCGTATCAATCAATGTAATAATGGGCTTGTCAAATTTTTCGGCAAGCTTCATAAGGCGCAAAGCTTTGCGATAACCTTCCGGGTTAGCCATACCAAAATTTCTCAATTGTCTTGTTTTGGTATTGATCCCTTTTTGCTGACCGATCATCATTACGGTTTGTCCGCCCAACATGGCAAACCCGCCCACCATTGCTTTATCATCTTTGACATTTCTGTCGCCAAACAATTCCACAAAGTTGGTGGTCATGTTCTGGATGTATTTCATGGTGTAGGGACGATCAGGATGACGGCTCAACTGAACTCTTTGCCAACTGGTAAGATGTTGCGTGATCTCATTTCTCCTTTCAAGAATCTGCGCTTCCAGTTTCGAAATAGCATCAGCGTAATCAATTTTTTTATGTTCCTGTGCATGCTTCAGCTTTTCAATCTCGTCAATCAAATCTTTGATTGGTTTTTCAAAATCAAGGAACTGTCTGTTTGCATTCGACGGCATAGGCAATTTTAGATTGGCGGTAAAATTAGGGAAATCTGCGTTTGAAGAAGTGAGAGAAATGAGATGGAGTTAGGGTTTGCCGTGTTTGGGTGGAGTTTG
>JAICTW010000583.1 GCA_025936195.1 Flavisolibacter sp. | reverse complement strand
ACTTTGCAGTTGGAATATGACCAGGTTTTTGAGCATAAGGCTCTATTATTTCGCCGTTATAAACTTCTGCATCCCTTGCATCAATAATAATGGATTTTCCAATTTTCTTTTCAACATAATCCATGGAAACGAACATGTTTTTATCTATTTTGTTACCTTTGAAATATTTTGCGGTAACTGTTGGTAAAAGCAGGATTCACGGTAAAGGTTTATATGCAAGGAAAAAAATTCCGGCCAGGAGAAAGATCGGTTCCATGGCCGGAGAAATTGTTTCCAAAAAAATTGCAAGAGAAAAAGCCAAACAAAAGCAAAGCATCTCCATTGTAGAATTATGGAACGGCAAAGCATTGGATGCTTCTGTGTACAATAATGAATTGCGATACATCAATCATTCCTGTCAGCCCAACACCTACATGCGAACATTTGGAAATCATGTGGAGTTTTATGCATTGCGTGCTATTAAACCCAATGAAGAACTGACCTGCAATTACGGACCGACGCATCACGACGGAAAAAGAAAATGCAATTGCGGTGCTGAAAACTGCAAAGGATTTATTTAATGCTTCTGTCAAGATCAGATACAAACGAAGCTAATTTTTTCTGATCATTTCATTTTGCAATTTCAGTGCACCACTGTTGCGTACACCACCACATCATTGAAATCCTGATCACATTGCTGTATGGTACGATCAAGATCTTCAAAACAGATAAACACTTTCTTCTGATTATTGGAAGAATAATCAAGTAACACCGCATGCTTCTTCAAAGATGAATTCACCTCCGGATTTAAAACATCATTGCTGCAAAAATGAACGGCATCGTTATTCAGTTTTTTTGTAGTATCATTCCATGCATTTTGCATCAGTACAAAACCAATGGATGTTCCTACATCAAAGGTTCCGATCTTAACCTTATCGCCAGCCCACAACGGAGTAAGATGACCGGCATTCGGGAAAACGTAGGTAATCGTTTTAATGTCTTTAGCGGATGCCGGAGGTGCATTTGTGGGATAAGTATAAAACGCAAAAGCATCGGCTAAATTTGCTCCCTGAGAAACAAAGGTGATGTAGATATCCGATTTCTGGGTTACGGTAATATCAGCAATGGCTTTGTTGGAAAGTAGTTCGGGGTTTGATCTTCGCAGATCCGTCGCTTCCGGTAGTGTGTTGTGAATAAAATTGATAATGTCATCCGAAATCACATCTCTTGGCAGCAGATAGGTGGGCCTGGATGTGTTGTCATACGTACCTAAAAATTGGTACGTAGTGGATGTAAAGTGTACTGGTGTTGTCAATGGTTGTTCTTTCTTGCAGGCACTCAGCATGGAAAAAAGAACTAGAGCGTAGCATTGTTTCATAAAGGCTGATTTGCCAGCAGGTATTCAATAATTAAGCCACGCCAGCTTTCTCTGATTTCAATCAAGCTTTCAAAACAATAGTTTACTTCCTTTTATTCTTGTATGATTTTATGGTCCGGCAAAAGTTGTGGTAAATATTTCTCAGGTAAATAGCAGGTAGACTACTTCGCGTTTATTCTGATTGGTATGGCATTTTATGTAAGTGTTACGACATTTTATTCCTTATATAAAAAATCTTTCAAACTTATCAGGTGCTGCCAAAAACTGCAAGGAGTTTTCAGCGTTGTTCTTTTAGAAGATTCTTTTATTAAAGATTAGCTGCAAAAGCAGCCATTTTTTTTCTCATCGTTTCATTAGGTAAATGTTCCGCTCCTGCTTTTACGGTATCGGCTTCGTGCAAAGGATTAGACGTTGCGGGAATAACACAAGTAACTACAGGATGCGAAACAATGTATTTTAAAAAGAACTGGCTCCAACTTTCTATTCCATATTCATCTGCCCATGAAGGCAATTGCTTTCCTTTTACTTTGCTGAATAATTTTCCTTCTCCAAAAGGACGGTTAATCAATGCGGCTACTCCATGTTCTGCTGCAGTTGGCAATAAATATTCTTCTGCATGAAGATCGGCTATCGAATAATTGAATTGTACAAAATCAATTGACTCCGACCGGATAATCCTTGTCAGTTCCAGATGCATGCTGTCGGTGTAGTGTGTAATGCCGGTGTATCTGATCTTTCCTTCGTCCTTCCATTTTCGTAAGGTATGTAAATGTGTTTTCCAATCAGTAAGATTGTGTACTTGCATGAGATCAATAACAGGACGTTTGAATTTGCGAAACGAATCTTCCATTTGACGAATGCCTTCTTCTCTCCCCTGCGTCCAAACTTTTGTTGCGTAAAAAAATTGACTGGCATTTTCCTGCGCAGTAAGCATTCCGATGATCTCTTCTGATCGTCCATACATCGGCGAACTGTCAATGAGTTTGCCTCCAGCATTCTTCATAACAGCCAGCACCTGTTTTAATTGTTCTGTATTTGATTTTGGAGACACATCGAAACTTTGCCATGTACCAAGGCCGATTACCGGAAGCATTTCGCCGGTGGAAGGAATTTGTCGCAGGATCATTGCTGCAAGTTAGACCGCTTTTGTTTATAGGTTTCTCCGTTGCCACCAGCTTTAGCTCTGGCATGTTTTTGTTAGCGAACTTAAAAAAGCGACATGGCTTTGTATGTGGCGAAATCGTACAACGAGCTGATGACAGAAGCTAAGGAAGCAGAAGAAAATAGTGAGCTGGAAAAAGCGGCAAAGATCTATGAACGTGCCATAAAGTTAGAACCTCATGAAGAGCAGCCCTACAATCGTTTGATGATCGTTTACCGGAAACTTACCTGGTATGAAGAAGAATTGAAAACGATCAAAAAAGGAATTACTGCCTTCGAAGAATTATATGAAAGGAAATCGGAGAAGCTTTT
>JAICTW010000026.1 GCA_025936195.1 Flavisolibacter sp. | reverse complement strand
ATGCACGAACATTCTTTTCAATATAATCCGTTACAATAGCGGCATCCACCCATGAATGGCCTTCGGCAGATGATTTACCCGAAGCATAATAATTATCAAGAAGTAAATACTCTTTGGCAATTTTATGTTCATTGGGCGTGATCTCATTACCATAAATGCATAAGGATTTCATGCCGTCGCCTTCTATCATATCGCCCAATACCTGGTCGTAGGTTTTATTTTCTTTGATGATATAAACTACATGCTTGAAAACCGAAGGCTCTCCAATTCGTTCCGGCACCGGTTTGGCAGCAATATTTTTTCGTGGCAATAATTGTGAGAGTTTGGTACGGAAAAGCATATTGGCATTTTCCGTTCTCGCCGTGTACTCCTTCAAAACTTTTTCATCAGGAACAGGAATGATAGATACAGAAGCTTCTTCCTGATGAATCGAAAATCCTTTTTCAGTACGCACCCTTGCGCCTTCTCCTTCCAGATTGGCTACATACAAAATATTATTATCAGACACCAATCCTGCAGGATAGGCTTCCGTTGGAATAAATCCTGCTACATACGAACTTCCTTTTGCCGATGATGATTTAGCGCCAAGATGCACTACGGCAACAGCGTTATCCATTCCATTGGAAACAAACAAGGTTTTTCCATTATCATCAATAGCCAAACCATTGGGCGAATCGCCAATGAATAAGTTTTCTTTTTCGGTTAAACGAACAGGAATGGTTTCAACAAGTTTATCTGCAGTGGTGCTTATCACCGAAACATCATCGCTGTTGCCATTGGATACATAAATAAATTGCTTGTCCCTGCTGGCAAGAACAGCATTGGGATGCAAACCCACAGTAATCTCTTTCAGATTTTTTCCGCTGTTCAAATCAATAACACTTACTGTTCCCGAAGATGTTGCACCGGTACGCGGATCGGTATATACCTGCATATAAGGAATACCCGAAGTTTCTTTGGTGCGGTCCACCGGAACTTCACCAGCCCAATTGGAAACATACGCCTTTGAAGAAGTCAAAGCAATTCCAAATGGCGCCATTCCTGTAGCAGTCGTCCAGATAATTTTTGTATCCTTCAACCGTATTTTACAAAGCTGGTTATTGCCATTCAGCACTACATACAAATAAGTAATTCCGTTCTCCTCATTAAGGGCAATATCATTGGGCAAAGCCATTGGCGAAGGCGAAACAGCATCGAACGAAATAGAACCATTAACAACTGCTTTTTTGCCATCCCATACAGCATCCATTATATAGGATTGCTTTCCTTCGCTGGGAGATGAAGCGCCCCAAAAAACATGGACCTGATCACCTTCTTCCAACAATTTAATTCCGGAGTAAGTGCTCATCAAACCTTTATACTTTCCTTCATAATCCAGATGAAACAATATTTTATTTGTTTGAACATCAAGGAATGCAATTCCATAGCGGTCTTCTACTACCAGCACTTTCTGCTTCGGTAATAAAGCGCAATCAAGACTATGATTTTCCAAAGCTTTATTTCCGAAATGGATGACCGTGCCTGCCGGATCAATAAAGCGATTGTAAGGCATCAGCAGGGAACTGTTGTCAACCGTCAACGTCGTATCGTCATAACTGCTGTGATAACTCTGATCTGTATGAACAGATGTTTTATAGGTGCGTGCAGATTTGCATGCAGCAACCAAAACCACAAGGGCAATGATGTGCCCGATAAAATTTTTTTTCAATGCTTTTGTTTATTGAGTTCGACAGCAAATCTCTTTGTTTTTGATTAAATCATTTTGTTTTGATGTTGTTTACTTCTTACAAGTAAACAAGAAAATGAAAGAATGAGAGAGATTACTTAGTCATGATAAATATTTCAGCGAAATTTTACATCAACTTTTCTGAGAATGATTTTATGCAGCCTGCTGCAAAATAAAAGAGCCTTTAAAATGAAGGCTCTTAATTATAGTCAGTTATCTTTTACTCACTACTCAAACAAATCGTACTTTGTTTTCGGTCTGCGGTTGATCAGCCATTTAAAATTGGACAAATGCATTTCATCAGGATTTTTTTGCGAGATGGGATACAGCGTTCCTTTCAGATCGCTTCTGAAAATGACTTTGTACAATTCACCTTTATCAAAATAAATATCAATGGCATCGCTCCTGGTTTGATTGACGCTGGTGAACGCACTGTCATTGTCCTGTATAAAATATACCGATTCGGCAAGGCCTTTTGCCCGCACAGAATCCAATGAACCGTCTTTAAAATAGCCATCCATTCTTGAGGATTGTATTTGATTATACACTCCCGATTCCACTTCATTCACCATGAAGCTGTTTTCCATAGCCTGAATGCGACTGGCTTTTTTATTTTTCGTATAGAGGTAAATCGTATCTCCGGTGATCTGGTTTTTTTTACTCCATGCTACAGGATCGTAATACAAACGGAAAGTAGAATCCTGAAAAGAATAAAATAAGCTATCACTCACCGACTGAACCGAATCGGAAAACACACGCACATGCCTGTAGGCTTCAAAGTAACGATTGGTACTGTCCTTTTCTTTGAAGTGAAATGTATTGAGCTTTGCTGTATCGTGCTTGTACAATTCGGTAAGCTTTGCAGAAAACAAAGTGTCCGCAGCAATATAGATGGAATCTTTATCCTGTTTCACAATCATCAATGGCTTTTTGGTAGCAAGAAAAGCATCTGTTTTCTGATCAATAAAAATTTCATCAGCCAGAACGTTCATGCCTTTGGCCGTATCTTTCATAACAGCCCTTCCTCTCATTTGAATGATCTTGCTGCTATCATCGCTTGCCATTTGATCGGCAGATGCGGTCATGGCTTTATCCTCGATAGTCGTTCTTGAATAAAATTCGGCATGACGGTGTGCCAGATCATAATAGCCTTCTTTAGTGCGGATAACTCTTCCGCTGCTGTCTTTTATATAGGTATCGGAAATGAACCGTGCAATTTGTGTTTCGGTATTATACAAAAGCGAATCTGCTTTCAAATAATAAGCAGGATCTTTCAGCTCAACGTTTCTCTTAAAATAAATATCCCGCAAATCGCTGTAATAAATTCCTTCTTTACTGGTCAATACCGATTTCTTATTAACTACCCTTCCACCATTACTATACGTTCCTATTTTGGTATTGACATCGTAGGTGAGATCGGTTGTGGTTAGCGTGGCATGTCCATCGCTCATTTTTACATGGCCATTGAAATAAGCAATTTTTGTATTGGTGAGATAACGCAGGTAATCGGAATAAATATTGGTAGTATCATGATCGTTGATGTGCACATTGCCGAAGGCTTCAAAAATATGTGCTGTACTGTTTACAGCGCAACTGTCGCAAAAGAAAAGAGTGTTGCCCTGTTTTAATTGAACATTGCCGGAGAGAATCTTTAATTCGGTTACCGGATCAATCCGTTTGAAATAAAAATTATTAGCATGAACAATTTGCACAGGTTCTTTTGAAGAAGAATCCACTACGCTTTCCTGTGCATGCACAAAAGAGGAAAGAAGAATAAAGATCAACAGAAAAAAAACAGCTTGTCTTTTCATCAGGCTTTTCTTACTTCGGTACCGTATCTTTTATTGCGGGTGAAGTTAATGGCTGGCTTGTGGCCTTGTTACCGAACACTGAAATATTAACGTAGCGTTTAGGATGCAGCCTTAGATCATCAAGCGTGATTTCAGCACTTAAAGCTGCACTATTCAAACGATCGGCAACCTTGTTCAATTTATCATATAACTGGCGGTCGTTCATCAATAATCCCAGTGAACCGTTTTTGGAATTAAGGTTGGCGATGGTATTCTTTAGTTCAACAACGGCAGCCTGCAATGCAGCGAACGTACCTTCAATATTGGCATTGGCAAGTTTGGATGTAGTGACTTCCACATTGCGAATGGAACTGCTGACCGCATCATTATTTTTCGCCAGGTTTGCTGTGACGGAATTAATATTCTCAAGCGATTTGGCAAGCAAACCGTTTTGCGCATTTAAGAGTTGCTGCAATTGTGCCGAACTTATGGCGAGATTGGAAATAATATCCTGCAAATTGTTTTTGGTGTTCGGATCGAAAACAGCATTAATAGCTCCAATGGTAATCCGTAAAGAATCCAGTGTTTGGTTCACCCGTTCAATTGTAGGCGCTACCTGTGTTTGAATGCTGCCGAGAATTCCTTTGTCTAACCGTGTGGAAATGGTATCTCCATTTTCTAAGTACGTATGTAAGTTACCTTTTTCAATACTAATCAAAGAAGAGTTCAATATACCGGCATCAATGAAAGCAACTGAATTTTCAGGAATCTCAATATCCCGTGTCAGGTGAATTTCAACAAGAATACTGTCCACTTGTTTGTCTGCCTGCCTTATGTTGAAAACAGTACCTACCGGAAGACCATTGATCTTTACCGTATTTGATTTTTCAAGACCGCCTACATTGGAAAAGACCGCATATAAAACCGTTGGTTTTGAAAAAACATTTCGTCCCTGCAAAAAATTAAAACCCAATACCAACACAACAATTGCCGCAACAGCCAGAATGCCAACCTTGGTTTCATTACTTAATTTCATGGTATTTGTTTTCTGAAACAGTGCCTAATGCGGCTCAAAATAAGCAATAAATTTCAACCTCACGTACGAACAAGCGTACCTGTCCTAAGGTTTAAAAAACTGTACCACGAAACAAAAATGGAATCGTATTCAAAAGCCGCTCCTACTTTGCTCTTTTCTTTTCCTGTTGCTCTATGGCCTGTAAAAAATCGTAGGAAGATTTATTCGCTTCTTTTTTAGAAGGGACCTGCGAAGTGGAAGCTTCTGTAGAAAGCTGCTTCTTTTCCAACCAGACTTTGTATTCTTTCAACGCATTGGTAATGCAGGTTGCTGTTTCGGTCTGTCCTTTTTCGCTGTTCAGGTAATCTTCTTCCTGCGGGTTGGTAATGAAACCGGTTTCCACCAAAACGCTTGGCATAGCTGTAGCCTGTAATACCCAAATACCTACCTGCCTTTGCTTAGGACCTTCACTCACCCTTCCTGCTTTTGAAAACTGGTCTTCCACCATATTGGCCAATGTACTGCTGCGTCTTTGGAACTGTAAGGTCTTTGCCAAAGACAAGGCGATAAACTCAGGTGAGTTCACATCAATGTCGCCATACTTTTCCTTGTAATTAGCTTCCGACAGCATGGGTGCGTTTTCACGGACAGCTACTTCTTTTTGTTCGCTATGTCCTTTTTCAGTACCCCATATATACGTTTGTGTTCCCTTCTCTGCGGTATTAGGTACTTCGTAGTATCTGTAGTGTTTCACCTTTCTGGTATGCTTTATCCTTTTGCCGGCTTTTTTGGTGTAATACACTTCTGTCCTGTATCCTGCAAACTCCTTCTTTTTAATAGGAGGCATGGCATTCACGTGAATGGAAATAAAAAGATCGCCTTTATTTTGATTGGCTATATCGGCCCTGTCATGAAGGTCAACAATGTTTTTAGTAGGTCTTGTTTCCACTACTTTAATGTTAGGAAACTCCTTTTGAACCATGGCCACCAATTTCTTGGATATGGCAAGACAAATATCATCTTCATAAGAATAAGAGCCCTTTGCTCCGTTGTGTCCGCCGTCGGACATAATACCATGTCCGGCGTCAATGATGATGGTTCGTAAAACCTGTTCTTTTTCTGGCTTTTGTTCCGGAGTGGTAAATGACGAGAGTACAGAAAGGACTAACGCCGAGGCAGGAATAAAAAATAACAGCAGCAAAGTTTTTTTTAGCATATCAGATTTTGTTTGACGGTTTAGTAACTTCTTTCACAAATAATTAAATCTGCAATCATTTACTTTTGTTAACGGGCTTATGATTAAAGTGTACAAATTTAATTCAAAAACAACCGCTTATTTCTTCGTTGCAATAGCTTTTAGCATTGTCCTAACGAGAAAGGGCGAAGCCCGTTGTATAACACCGGATGAAATTTACAGCACTTTAACAACTGACACAATACCGAAAATAAAAAAAGATTCCTCAAGAAATCTACCGCGAAGAAATTTTACACAGGCAAACGACACCACAAGGCCGCTGCAAAACGATACTATTCCATCAACACAAAATGATACACTTCTTTCCACAACAAGAGTGGACACTTTTCATTTGAAATTGTCGAAAGACACACTGGATGCTCCGGTAAATTATGAAGCATCGGACAGCGGTGTATTGCTGGTGAAAGAAAAAAAATTTTTATTGTACGGACAAACCAAAACTACTTACAACGATATTACTTTAACGGCGCCCAAGGTTCAATTTGATCAGGAAACCAACATCCTTACTGCTTACAGTTCAAAAGACAGTTTGGGCAATACCCTTGCAAGAGCACAGTTTCAGCAGGGCAGTGAAGGTTTTCAAAGCGATACCATTCGCTACAACTTCAAAACAAAGCGAGGCTTAACCACCAATACTTACACCAAGCAAAATGAATTGTTTGTGAATGCACCTTTCATTAAAAAGGTGAACGACAGTGTGGCCTTTGCCAAACATGTTACCATGACCACCTGCGATTTAGATGTGCCGCATTTTGGTTTTGTTGCCAACAAAGCAGAATTCGTCACTAATAAAATTGCAGTAACCGGACCCATTCATCCGGAGTTTGAAGGCGTGCCACTTCCTATTTATTTGCCGTTCGGAATTTTTCCCTTGAAAAACGGAAGACATTCAGGATTTCTGGCTCCGCAGATTGCTGAAAGTCCTCAGTTTGGTTTGGGACTGCAAGGCCTTGGTTATTATCATGTGTTGAATGATTATGTGGACGCAAGAGTGATGGGAGATATTTATTCCTATGGTGGATGGAGCGGCAGCATCAACTCCACTTACCGAAAAAGATATCGCTACAGCGGCGGACTCACCTTCAGCATGCAACATAATAAGATCAACTTCAAAGGCGATCCTGATTATTCATTGACCAAGACTTTCAATATTTCATGGAATCATACAATTGATCCAAAAGCCGCAAGAGGAACTAATTTCAGTGCCAATGTAAATGCAGGCTCTACCAAGTTCAATAGTTATGTGTATAACGATCCATTACGCCCTTTTCAAAATCAGCTAAGTTCTTCCATTGCTTATTCAAAAACATGGAAGGGAAAACCCTACAGCTTAACTGTGAGTGCCAACCATAACCAGAACAACAATACGCATCTTATTAATTTGATTTTACCTGATGCCGGTTTTACGGTAAACACATTGTATCCTTTCCAAAGAAGAGGCAATAAAGCTGTGGGTGCAGCAAGATGGTATGAGAAAATTGGAATTGGATATTCCACTGTTGTGCGCAACCAACTTTCTTTTTACGACACTGCCAAAAATTCTATGAGTCATCTTTTGGATACTTTGCAATGGGGAGCACGGCATAGCTTTCCTATTTCCATGTCGCTGCCGCCGCTTGGTCCTTTGATCGTTTCTCCGTTTGTGTCTTATGAAGAAACCTGGTTAACCAATCGTATCCATCGTAAATGGAATGCCGTTGAGAATAAAATAGAGACTATTTCCAATACCAAAGGATTGTTTATTGACCAGCAAATGAACTATGGCATTAACTTAAGCACTGCCATTTACGGAACTTTTGTTTTCAAAAAAGGGAAGACACAGATACGGCATGTTATCCGTCCCAATTTCAGTATCAACTACAAACCCAACTTATCAAAGAAATATTATGATTCGGTAACGGACAATTCCGGCTATGTACAATACTTGTCCCAATTACCCGGTAATGGTATTGGTTTCAGCGGTTATGGTTATGGACGTTTTGGTGGTATTACTTTCGGTATAGACAACAACCTGGAGATGAAACACCATGGAAAGAAAGACACAACAGCCGAAGGAAAAAAGGTTAGATTGATAGATGGTTTAGGTATTACCAGCGGCTATAATTTTTTGCAGGATTCTATGCAACTTCTTCCATTCAATGTTAATTTCCGCACTACCCTTTTTGAGAAACTGAACATTTCTGCCAATGCAGTGTATAGCCCTTATATGCAGGATAGCTTTGGCCGCGATACAAGAAAATATATCTGGCAAGGCGATCATTTTACATTGGGACGATTCAGAAGCGGAAGTGTTTCCATGTCCACCAGTTTTCAAAGCAAACCACGAGATCCAAAGAAGAGTCCGAATCCTACACGTGTAGGCGGAGGTCAAATCACTGACCCGAGTCTAATAGGCGACGAACAACGAATGCAGCAATACATTAATCAAAATCCTTCGGAGTTTGTTGATTTTAATATTCCCTGGTCGCTCAGCCTCTCCTATTCTTTGTTCTTTACACGGAACATACAAAACGGAAAGCAAAGAACAGATGTAACGTCCAATGTCTCATTCAATAATTCTTTCAGTCTTACACCCAAATGGATGTTTACGACCAACGGCTATTTTGATTTCAGAAGCATGCAGCTTACCATGTTCACCATGTCAGTTTCCCGCGATATGCATTGCTGGCAATTGTCCATCAACGTCACTCCTATCGGCCGCACCAAGTTTTTCAATATTTCCATCAGTCCCAAATCTTCTATTCTTCAGGATTTGAAAGTAAACCGTACAAGGTACTTTTATAATTATTGAGTTTTATAGTTGTTGAGAGAGAGAATGAAACATTTCACCTTGCTTCTCTTGGAAAGAGGTGTTGAGTGGAGTTTTTGGTGTAAGAGATATTCTTGTTCATTTATTGGTAAAGTAGTTCAATTTTTATTTTGTATTTAACAGCATTGCCATTATTTAGATTCTGTTGTATTACCAGATAGCTATCGGGTCACTTCAACGTCTAGGAATTCTTTGTGGCCACCTTGGCGGATGTAAGTGTTATTACAATATTCAACGGTTCTTTATTGTGAGTTTTCCAGGGTCGTAAAGAAAAAAGAAGGCGCAAAGAGCGCAAGGGAGAAATCCTCTTCGCGTCCTTTTGTAAGCTCCCGCGTCCTCTGCGTTACTAAACATTATCACAAAAGAACTGTTGAAATCAGTAGCAAATTCAATTCCATCCACCTTTCAAAAAATCTGCGCCTGTAAAATATACACAAGGGCACCGGCAAAATAACCGATCAGGGCTAACCAACTGATCCGTTTTAAATACCAGACGAAATCTACTTTCTCAATACCCATAACAGCCACACCTGCAGCAGAACCAATGATCAGAACACTGCCACCGGTGCCTGTGCAATACGCAAGAAATTCCCAGAAATAATGATCGGTTGGATATTGCTGCAGTGAGTACATACCCATTGATGCCGCAACCAAGGGAACATTGTCAACAATAGAAGAAAACAATCCAATTGCCAATACAATTAAATTTTGATTCCCGATCTTTTCATCCATGATCACGGCAAGTTGCTGCAATTGTCCGGTAGATTCCAAAGCAGCGATAGCCAGAAGAATACCGAGAAAAAATAAAATGCTTGGTGAATCAATCTTCCGAAGTGCATAGGCTACTGTATAATTCTTTCTGTCCTCTTCATCTTTATCGCTGTGCAAAATCTCGACAATGATCCAAAGAATTCCCAGTCCAAATAAAATTCCCATGAAGGGAGGCAAATGTGTAACGGTTTTAAAGACGGGCACAAATAACAAAATTCCAATTCCTGAAAAAAATACAATATTGCGGTGAAGTTCATTAGGCCTTTCAGAATTTTCGAACGATGCCTCAGGTGTTTGCACATCTCCTTTTAAAAGAAATTGCATGATCAAAAAAGGAATCGCCATACAAACCAAACTTGGAACAATAAGCTTGATGATGATATTATAAGCAGTGATCTGTCCACCAATCCAAAGCATGGTTGTAGTGACATCACCAATGGGCGACCATGCACCGCCGGCATTGGCAGCAATAATGATAGCACCGGCAAATAACAAGCGATCCTTTTTATCAGCCATCAGCTTTCGTATTAGTGAGATCATTACAATAGCGGTGGTTAAGTTGTCCAGCACTGCCGATAAAAAAAAGGCAAGCAACCCAATGATCCAAAGCAATTTCTTTTTATTTTTTGTAGTGATGCGTTTGGTAATAATTTCAAAACCATCATGTGCATCTATCAATTCAACGATGGTCATGGCGCCTAACAAAAAGAAAAGTATTTGCGACAGATCGCCAAGATGGTGTAATAAGCCGGCAACAATTGTTTCTTTATCATCGCTAAAAACAATATAAAAGGTCCAGCACAACACTCCGGTGATCAATGCCGTTGCGGCTTTGTTGATTTTTATAGAATGTTCCAGTGCGATGGTCACATACCCAATAACAAAAGCAGCAATTATAAATACTACCATAACATTCAATTTTGCCGAGGCGATTTTTCAATTCCTTCACACTTTGCCGTAATCTGTACCGTTTAAATGCAAATAAACAATTTATGAAACGGAGCCTGATTAAATTTCATCATAAAATGAGAATAGAAATTTAATCAACGTCCGTTTGATTATTACAACAATAAAAAAAACCAAAAATGAAAAAGGCAGGAATTTTTTGCAGCTTTTTATGGATGCTGTTCCTTCACTCCAACGTACAGGCACAGGATTATAAAATGGCTTTGGGTGCACGGTTCAGCAGTAAGGCTGCACTGGTGAATACTTCCATCAGTTTTAAATATTTCTTTACCGAAAGCACTGCTGCAGAAGCTTTGTTTTGTGTAAAAGATCCATTGGCATTGGGACTGCTTGTTGAAAAATATAAACCCTTTGCTGCAGATCATCTTAACTATTTTTATGGTGGAGGCGTGTATGCAGGTTTTGGCGGATCGAGGAGAGCGGGACTGCACGGGATCATTGGACTTGACTATAAAATTCCAACCATACCCTTCAATTTATCTATTGATTGGAAACCCGAGCTGACCATTATTAAAGAGTTCAGTTTTGAACCACAAGCCCTGGCAATAACTGCCCGGTTTACTTTCAAATAGGTTTTTTAAATCTGCACCAAACTGCGGTTTTTTCTGGACTTCCTTAATTATTTCCCAATTTTTTGCGGATTAATGCAGCAATTTCCTTTATTTTGGCTGCAATTTCGCTAACGATGCTTAAAAGAGAAAGGCAAGCCTACATCCTTCATCAGGTAAATCTTCACAATAAGGTGTTATCAACAGACCTTAGTCAGCATATCAACGTGTCGGACGACACAATCAGAAGAGATCTTCAGGAATTAGCTGAATCAGGGAAGCTAATTAAAGTGCATGGAGGTGCTTTGTCTCCCTCATTTCATAATGGCCTGCACACATCTAAAGAGGTTTATTCTTATACACAAAAGAAAATCATTGCACAGAAAGCAGCTTCCTTAATCAAGGATGGCATGTTTGTTCTCACCGGAGGAGGAACGACTATTATTGAATTAGCAAGAGCCTTGCCCAATTCTTTGCATGCCACTTTTATTT
>JAICTW010000229.1 GCA_025936195.1 Flavisolibacter sp. | reverse complement strand
CGGCGCCGCAGCAAAGACCATTTTTTCCGCAGCGTTTCATTTCCACCAATTCGGCATCCAGTGCTTCCAAAACTTTTCTCGGCGCTTCATAAATACCATTGCCTCTTCCGAGATAGCAACTGTCATGATAAGTAATTCTTTTGCCTTTGAAAACACCGGAGTCTTTCAGGCGGATCTTTCCATCATCAATTAATTGCTGCAACAATGTGGTATGATGCACCACTTCATAACTGCCGCCCAACTGCGGATATTCGTTCTTGAAAATATTAAAGCAATGCGGACAGGTGACCACTATTTTCTTGATGCCATAACCATTCAACACCTGGATATTCTGATAAGCCATCATCTGAAACAGAAACTCATTGCCGGCTCTTCGCGCCGGATCGCCATTGCACATTTCTTCTTTTCCAAGAATGGCATAATTGATCCCTACTTTTTCCAAAATAGTGGCAAATGCTTTTGTAATTTTTTGTGCTCTTTGATCGAAGCTGCCGGCGCAACCCACCCAAAACAAAATTTCGGGAGTTTCACCTGCAGCCATCATTTCAGCCATTGTTCTAACTTTCATACGATCTTGTTTATTTAACCCCAGCTTGCAAAAATCAGAGCGATCAAAACTACAGCCAGTATAATGAATACTAATGTTACACCGCCGGTTACGATGCCAACGATGCCCTGTGCATTGGAGTTGCCTTTAAGTGATTTAGCGCCAAAAATAATGGCCAGTATAGCGGCAGGAATGCACAACAAACTTATGGCGGAAAGTGCAGAAGAAAACAGAAGAAGAAGCAGGCTGCCGATTCCAAGAAACATGGAGGCCTTTGCCTGCTTTCTTTGTTGCCCGGTCATTTCTTCGCCGCTGAATTTTTTTAATTTCTTTTGAAGGAATTTGAATTCGATCTTTTGCAGGAGCGTTAGCTTTTTTCCTGTAATTTTTTCGAGGTCCTTTGCTTTGATTTTGGCGAAGCCGGATGTTGGTGAATGAACAGCACCGGGACTTACCGCAGCATACGAAAATGATAGGGAAAACAGAAAGAAAAGCAGTGTAATTGGTTTGAATAATTTCACAGTTTGTCGTTTTGTCAAATGTAGCTCATTCATAAGTTTATAAACTATTTTTGTCGGCTTATGAGGTGGAAAAGTTTTTGGGAAAAAGCAGGCAACTGGGAGCTATGGCCTTTCAAGCTCCGTTATTTTCTCATAAGCCCTGTCTGGCTTTGGTATTGCCTGCGCTCAGGTTCCTTATGGTTTTTTTCTTCTTCCAATCCTACACTTACGTTCGGAGGTTTGGATGGAGAGCCTAAAAGGGAAATGTATGATCTGCTGCCCAAGGAATTTTATCCAAAAACGATTTACATAAGTCCGGAAGATGATTTCAGCAATATAAAAAGGTCAGTGGAGCAAAATGGATTTCAGTATCCTTTTATAGTAAAGCCTGATGTTGGTGCGAAAGGATTGCTTTTCAGAAAAATTGATGATGAAGACGAATTGAAATTATATCATAAAAAAAATCCCGTTGATTATATCATTCAGGATTTAGTAACCTATCCTTTGGAAGTGAGTGTGTTTTATTATCGTTATCCCAATGAACCAAACGGAGTGATCACCGGTTTTATTCAAAAGGAGTTGATGGACGTGTATGGCGATGGGAGCAGAACGTTGTGGGAATTGATTTTGCAACATCCCAATGCAAGACACAGGCCTGAAGAAATGCGCATAAAGCATGAAGAGAATCTGCAAAAAATAATTCCGAAAGGAGAACGCTATATTTTAACCTATGCGGCTAATTTAAACCGCGGCGCCAAATTCTCCGATTTGTATCAATATGTTGATGATGATCTTTTAAAAATTTTTGACGCGATCAGTCATCGTACACAATTTTATTATGGACGTTACGATATCAAATGTCAATCCATAGAAGATCTGAAACAGGGGAAAAACTTTACTATTCTGGAATTTAACGGAAGCGGCGCAGAACCCAATCATGTATATCATGCCGGCTATTCTTTGTTTGATGCGTACAGGGTTTTTCTAAGGCATTGGAGAGTGTTGTATGAAATTTCAAAATATAACAAACAACATGGTGTGCCGTATTGGCCTTTAATGAAAGGTTGGAGATTTTTACAGGCAGCTAAAAAGAATCTGGAGCTATTGGAAAAAAAGGATACAGAAATATTGGTTTGAAAGGAGAAGGGTGGAAGGTGGAAGGTAGAAGGTAAGAAATCAGAAATTCGGAAATGCGAAGAGAAAGTATATAACAATGTGATGCTGGTAATCCATTGTTCATTCTGGCAATTAGTGGTTCGTGTAATTCGTGCAAAAAATTCGTGTGTTATAAAATAAAGTTCGTGTAATCGTTATCTCATGTCGAAATTGATGCGGATATTTTTTACCGGGATGTTGATCAGTTTTTTGGGTTCGCTTCCTTTGGGCACGTTGAATGTTGCTGCCATGCAAATATCCATTTCGGATGGTGTGTATCCTGCTTTTCTTTTTTCCTCGGGCTCCCTTGTTGCAGAAATGATTTATGTGCGTCTTTCATTGATTGCCATGGACTGGATACGCAAGCAACAAAAAATTTTTAAAATTCTGGAATGGGCCACACTGGCCATTGTACTGGCTTTAGCCATTTCCAGTTTTTATGCGGCGATGCACCCAAAGGTGCATAAGAATGTTATTTTAAGCAGTACCATCAATCGCTTTCTTTTAGGCTTTGGCATGTGTGCCATTAATCCGGTGCAAATTCCATTTTGGTTTGGATGGAGCACTGTGCTGTACACGAAAAAAGTTTTGCTGCCTGTAAACAGTCATTACAACATGTACATAGTTGGCATTGGCATCGGTACTTTGTTTGGTAATTTTGTTTTCATATTTGGCGGAAGGTTAATTGCTCAAAAGATCAGTGCCAATGGAGATATTTTAAACTGGGTAATCGGTGGCATCTTTGCGCTAACGGCCATCATTCAGCTTTATAAAATTTTGAAAAACAAAGATGCTTCACACCAGATAGAACATCCGGAAGAACTGGAAAATAAATTGGAACACAAGTTTGAAGGCATTCAAAAGAGCACGGGGAAAGAATAGCATTAAATTGTCAAAATGCTGTTTCAGTAAATTTTTGTGGTGATGATTTACGCAGAGTCACAGAGAACTGATTTTTTTCTCTCGGCCAGTTCTGCGTCTCTGTAAACAATTTGCACAGCTAGTTAGAATATTTAAACGAAAGGATATGATCAAACAAGCAATGCTCAATGAAATTGAACATGAAGGCGCACAAACCAAAAGGATGCTGGAAAGAGTTCCTATTGACAAGTTCCATTGGAAGCCTCACGATAAATCAAGGGAGATCGGGCAATTGGCGGTTCACGTTGCTCAAATTCCCGCATGGACTTCAAGAATACTGGCGGCGACCGATTTTGACATGAGGAATTTTAAAAGAGAGATCCCTGAAATTAAAACGGCAGATGATCTTGTAAAACTTTCAGAAGTCAATATTCAAAAAGCTGTTGAAGATTTACAAAAGGCAGTTGATGAAGAATTGTTTGCCATGTGGACATTCCGCAGAGGCGATCAGGTAGTTTTTTCTCTGCCCCGTGCAGCTGCTATCCGTTCCATGGCAATGAATCATTTGGTACATCACCGCGGACAATTATCCGTGTATTTGCGTTTGCTGAATATTCCTGTGCCGGGAATGTATGGAGCAAGTGCGGATGAGATGTAATTAAAATTTTACCACCAACATAAAGGCTACAAACACGGCCATCACTATAAATAAGGCAATGGACTGAAGCAGTTGTTTATCTTCTTTTGTGCTGCGGCTTCTTTTTGATAAATGTTCCTGCTGCATAAACATTTAAGGCTTTGATTTTCGCGGTTAAAATATACCTGCACCATTTGGAAGTAAAGTAACCTGTCCTAAATATTTTCAAATTAGGTGATTCTTCTGATCAGAATTTACGAGGTAGTATTAAATTGGATTGGTTGCGGTTAGAGATAGCTAGCTATCATCTATACTCTTTTAATTTTAGTTCGCTGTCCTTAAACTGATTCAATACTAGTTTTGAAACAAAAGGTAATGACATCATTTTAAATGCAAAATTCCTAAGCCAAATGCCGAAATTGCTTTTTGGGACAAATGATTTTGCAAAGCTCTGGGCAGCTTTTTGTTTTTTGCTCATAAAGGGTTTGAAAATATTTTGATACTGTTCAAATGCTGTTTTATAGTTTCCATTTGCTTGCTTTAATTCTCCAGCAAGAATATACGCGCCAACCATTGCAAGAGTGGAACCTTTCCCTGATAATAACGAAGGACAGTCACATGCATCGCCAACTAATGTTACTCTGCCTTTAGACCAATTTTCCATTTTAATCTGACTAATGGAATCAAAGTAAAAATCTTCTGTTGATTCAATTCTAGAAAGCAATTCAGAACACTTCCAACCACTATCCATGAATTCCGTTTTCAGGATTTGCTTTTGTTTGGGTATATCATGATGTTCATAGGATAGTTTTTCGGATGAAGTGAAGATGAAGAAAGCAATCGTCTTCTCGCTGTAAGAATAAACTGCAACTTGTTTATAGGGAACATTATACATGGAAAACGCTCTGCCTTCGTAAGAAAGATTCTCTATGGTATAAGAGGAAGTGTAATAACCATAATATTTTTCGTACTTTGCTTCGCTCCCAAAAACCAGATTTCGTACGTTGGAGTATAATCCGTCGGCACCAACAATCAAGTCGAACGTGCGGACTAATCCGCTTTGAAAACTCACCAATAGTTTTTCGTCGTCCTGTTCAATTTTAGTTATAGTGTCACCAAAAATTATTTCAGTGTCTTTATCAAGACTATTGTAAATAACCCTGGCCAGGTCGCTGCGCAGTAGCGTCAATGCCCGGTTCTTCATTAATTTTTTAATTTTCCGATAGTTCATGCTGCCTTTTTCTTTGTTGTTCCCGTCAACAAAGACAAGTTTGGAAATACCAATATCAACCTTTTCCAGAGCAGGTAGAATTCCCATTTTTTCAGCAACATCATATCCGGCTCCCATAAAGTCAATGGCATAACCACCTTCCCGTAACTTGGGCGCTATTTCAATTATTGTTGGATTGAAGCCAAACTTCTTTAGCCAAAAAGCCAGCGATATTCCTGCTATTCCTGCTCCTGATATTAGAATATTTTTATTGTCCATGTATTTGTCTTTATTGATTATTTTGGTTTAGACCTTGCTTTTAAAATTACATAATCAATTAAGTTTAAACGGCCAAAGTCTGGCAAGCTTACACCTTGGCTGATGAATCTGGTTGTTATGTATGGGAATGCATCGCAAAAAGTAAACAAGCTCTATCAATTGCCCGAAAACACGGTGTTCTAAATAATCTTTTTGGAGGTTGTGTTTTGGTAAAGAGTCCAGGTCCCTTTGGATGTTGTTTTAGCCTGACCACCAACACTCTAATTTATGCTAAAGTAGTTCTGAAGAAAAACAGCTATTGATT
>JAICTW010000442.1 GCA_025936195.1 Flavisolibacter sp. | reverse complement strand
TAATCATGAAATTTTTAAATCAACTAATGGAGGCGATACCTGGCAAAAAGTATATCAATCTGCTGCCTCCTTTATAAATATTGGTATGGGAAGTCCGGATAATGCAGGCTTTATTTGGGCAGTAGGGACCGGGAGTAAATACCAGATATTATACACCACCAACGGGGGCGTCAGCTTTGACAGTACGGATCTTGGAGTAAATGCCTTCAATGATATATTTTATGTGAGCCCGCAGGTGGCTTACGCTATGAACGGCAAATTTTGGAAAACAGTTAATGGAGGAAAAAACTGGACGCCTATTTACACTTTTCCCAATGCAAATTCTGGAGATCTCAACATATTGTATTTCTTAAACGAACAAACTGGCTGGACCGGGTTTAATAATGTTCTGTATAAGACCGTGGATGGCGGAGCTTCCTGGACACCCATAACAAACCATGGTCTTTCTTCTTCAGGTGCAGAAAACGGATTATTCTTTACGGATGTAAACACTGGCTATTTTGGCAATGAAACTACAATTAGAAAAACAACGGATGGCGGAGCAAACTGGTCAACAGTATATACCTCACCTGATGGCGGCCGGTACCATAATTTGCATTTTATCAATTCTCAATTGGGGTACCTTTCAGATGGTTATTTCATTATGAAAACTATTGATGGAGGCGCAACCTGGACCAAAGAAGTTGTCCTTGCTGATGATTTAGTTGTTGAATTACATTTTACAGATGCCAATCACGGCTGGGCATGCACTAATGGGGGAACTATTCTGAAATTTGTGAAATAACGGCTTTGCTGTTATTTATCCATTATCTCAAAGCTAACAGTAGCAATCTCCTTACCCTTTTTTCCGGTTATAGTAAGTAACGCCCTGCCAGTACCTTTCACTTTTGCGATATAAGATCCATTGCTGCCTTTTGTAATCGTACCTTTTGACAGCGTAAGGGCAAGATCTTCATTTTTTACTCTCTTAATATCAAGCATGATCTCATTGTCCCTTCCGGTATATAAAACATAAGGAGTTTCAGTAGCGATTCGTATATCATCCCCGGTGACCATAAAGGTTACGGGTTGTTTTCTGTAGGCATTAACAGGACGGCCATGCTGAATGGCGGGTGACCATTTACCTGATTTTTTGAGCAGCTGAACAACTTCATTTTCCATTCCATATTCCAGTTTGGTAAGTGGCACTACTTCGCGGACAGTTCCATCTTTGGCAACAATGAACTGTACATACACGGTATATTTTCCAAGAGGGGCGCCATTTTTTACCGGCACATTTGGATTCAGGTTTTTCATCAGGAAGTTTCTCCAGGCTTCCACACCACCAGGAAATTCAGCTTCTATCTCAACTGTTTCGAAAATCTGATTATTTACTGCTGCCGTATCCTGACTATAAGCTCCAATACCGGAAAAAAGAAACAGGAGGGAAAATAATACCTTGTTCATTGGATCGTGTTTATAATAAAAAAAGCATTATTAATTAATAATGCTTTACCAAAATAGAAATAAGTTAGTTACCAAACAATAGCCGGGATCATAGTTGATCCTGATCAGTGTCCTCACATGTGAAATTGCTCAGATACTATTTTTCCATCTTTTACATCATACACACAAATTTCCCGCATCTGTTCTCTGGGACGACCTTTCATGGTAAGGTCCATGGAAAGAATAAATGCAATGCAATTGTCTGTAACCAATGGTTCAGATATATTCAGGGAATGATATTCCTGCACCATTGCATCAAATTTTTCACCTTTTGCAATAATAGCTTTAAGACCTTTAGTTTCTTTTTCAAAAGCTGGTGTTGCCATTGGTTCAATGCTCACAGCATTGTCTGCATATAATTCCTGTTGTGCCTGTGGCCATTCACCTTTGCGGCATAATTCAGTAAGACGGTTTGCAATTTCTTTAGTTGTCATAACCGCGGTTTGTTCTTTTGTTGCCATAACAATAATTTTAGAATATGCCCGCAAATCTGCTGCCAGAAGAACCTGAATTCCGACGAAGCAGAGTTATTTACATTTGTACTCAAAAAAAATGGCGACTTCAGAATTTTGGCTCAGTGGACCTATACAGGATATTCCGTCATTATTACAGCCTGTAGCACATGCCATTTTGCAGGCGAGGCGAGAAATTGAGGAAACCCTGGCAACATTTCCATCAACAGCATTATGGCAACAGCCAAAAGGTGTGGCTTCAGTTGGCTTTCATTTACGCCATATTCCTGGCGTGCTGGACCGGCTGTTTACTTATGCACGGGGAGAACAGCTGAATGAGCAGCAGTTAAACTATTTGAAACAGGAAAGTGTGGAAGATATTTCCATTACAACTGAAGCTTTACTGCAAATGCTTCGTAACCAGGTGGAAGCCGCATTAATACAATTAAAGCAAACGGAGAGTGCTACACTTACAGACGTGAGAGGAGTGGGGAGAAAACAAATCCCTTCCAACGTAATTGGACTGCTGTTTCATGCGGCCGAACATACAATGAGACATACCGGGCAACTTCTTGTTACAGCCCGTATGGTTGGGTCATAACCAATCACTTACAATCTATCAGGAAATACCCTCAATTCACTAACAAAAACGACAATTTACACAGCCTATCCTTTGAAAAGCTCGTCATTTATTTGTATATTTGCACCGTCAAATTGAGCTATTGAATAGTACTTTCAAACAGACGACAGAATTCACTTTCTTCTCCTAACGATTCTTTAGTGTTTTTCTTCCGACAGCTCAGCGATTTTTTGTAAACATTAAAAAAGGAAATAATCATGAAGAATGATGTTATGCCATCTATTGTACAGATGGATGCAGACGAGTTAAAGACGCTGCTCACAGAAGTAAAAGAAACCGTTGCAAAAGGAGTTATTGAATCCGAGCAACCAAAAAGATCATTTAGTGCTGCTGAACTCTGGAATATCCGGAGAAATGCAAGGACTTCATTGAGCCTGTTAAGCAGGTAAACATTGTATCAGAGGTGTATTAGAAAAATATAATTAAACCTTATTACCTGGATCTTCGTTTCAAAGCCGTCCGCCATTGGCGCGACGGCTTTTTTTTACGCCTTTGGTGCTCCTTTTCCTTTCTAAGGAAGAAAATTTACCAGAGTAGCCAGGAAATGTCAACAAAAGCGTAGAGTCGCTGCATTGTTTGTTCATGCTCCTTTGCTTGTGTTGGGAAGAAAAATTACGAAGGAACCTGGAAACACCAGCAATGCGTAATTCGAATACCATCGTTGCGATTGTGCACAACTGTTAATTCTTTCCTGTTCATTGGATTATTAAAAAAGATAGCTTTGGGGAACTGATTTAAAACATACACTTATGAAACCAACTTTACTCTCCGTGCTTTTTATGATAACGGGAATGTTCCTGTTACAGCCTGCACATGCAATTTCAGGTGCCTCTTTACCCGTTACTTCTTTATCTGGCAGCTCATTAATAGTTCCAGAGTCAACTCCGGCAACTGACGCCAGTCCAATCGACAAACCGGCTGATCCGGCCATGAACGCCCTACTGGTT
>JAICTW010000551.1 GCA_025936195.1 Flavisolibacter sp. | reverse complement strand
GCACCTTGTTAGTGATTGTGAATGTTTATGGTTAATGACGAAAGTTAAATTTTTTTTCTTTCAATTATCATTTTGATGATGAGGGTCACAAACATTGACAATAAGCAAATTGGAGTTTAATTTTTATGGGTCAATCTGCATTGCTACTATTTGGCTTCTGTTGTGTCACTCACTTGTACGTTCTTACCGCTTATCATCACTTGTGAAGTTCACTACTGAAATCAATTTTTCTTTTGTTGTTGGTTGAAGCCTTAACCCCCTCTCCGTCCGGAGAGGGAAGCTGCACACAGCCCTCGCTTATTGAAGATTAATTTCAGTATTCAACTATTCTTTAAGGCACAATTTTTCTTTGAACCACATAAGAACATAGGTCACATAGGAGAACGTCTATGTGTCGCCTATGTTTCCTACTGTGGCTGTTGTGGTCAGAAACTCTTCGGATAGAAGATTTTCAATTCTTATAATGACACTTGCCCAATGTTCAATAGAATTTCTGAACGATGCAGTGAGTAATGGCGCCTGCTGCGCCACAGGCTACAACAGACGTTCACAGTAGCAATGCAGCTAAGTACATCATCAACTTAACTTTAGAAATGCCGCAATTATTTTTTGTTTCTGTAAATTTCAACCATTCAAAACAACTTGCCCAAACTAACCAAATACCCTCTCTCCTCACCACATTCAACATCATCTCACCAAACAAAGTATTTGTCCAGGCAAACCATACGGGTGAATTTTGAAGCATCATGAAAGGATTCATGCATAAAGCCTTTATGCAAACAATAGGAAAATCAATGAAGTCGCCTTTAGTGGTGAGAGCAAAAAAATTCCGGCAGTTAAGACACTTGTCTGGTTGATGATTGGCGTTCGTAGATAATCTGAATTAGGCAATCAAGTAAAGACCATCGCCCAAAATGCAGTATTGGCCGAAAAAAATTGTATTTTAAGACTTAACTAACGCAAAAAATAGTTCTGAATTTTTATTTTTAATAACAATCCAAACGAACCGGAAACAAAATATTTTTTAGCCAGAAACCGTTGATAAAACTACCATGAAACTCTTTCACCTTTTTGCTATTGGAGCTTTGATTGCAAGCTTTTCAGGAAGACCTGCATTGAAACAAACCGCCTCTGCTGTTCCAGTTCCCAGAGACAGCGCTATGTATGCAGCACCGGTGGCTACTATTCCCTGGGAACCCAACAAGCGTTTGATCTGGGATGATTTTTTATGCGAACCCAAAATCGGCACCGATGCCGTAGCCTCCACCAGCACCAGTTTAGGCATCGCTTACCAGTTGACCAATGGAGCGTTGGAATATCATATCACCTGTTATTTTAACAAAGAAAAATCGTGGGGATTAATGAAGACCGATTACATCCTTGCCCATGAACAAGGTCACTTTGATATTACTGAAATTTTTGCCCGCCGGTTGAATGAAGCCCTGCAGAATTATCAGTTCAATAAAAGAACATTTAAAAAAGATATCGGACAGATCTATCAATCCATCGTCAGTCAAAAAGAAGAATATCAAAAAACATACGATGCGGAAACAGACCATAGCCGCAACAGAAAAATACAGTACGACTGGTTTGATAAAATTGATGGCTTATTAGCGGAGACGCAACCCTATTCGAATTATCCATAGACAGCACAGCCCTTGCTTTTACAGGATTCACTATTGTTTTCAACTATTCTTCAAAACGCATTTTTCTTTGACCCACATAAGAACATAGAACACATAGGAGAACGTGTATGTGTCGCCTGTGTTTCCTACTGTGGCTATTGTGGTCAGAAACTCTTCAAATAGAAGATTTTCAACTCTTATGATGACACTTGCCCAATGTTCAATAGAATTTCTGAATGTTGAAGTGAGTAATGGCGCCTGCTGCGCCACAGGCTACAACAGACGTTCACAGTAGCTATGCAGCTAAGTACAAAATCATTCAACTAACTTTTGAACAACTGCTCTAAATAAAAAAAGCAATTAAACTATTTAACTGCTTTTAATCTTTTCTCAACACGGCGGCCACTAAAACAGCCCGTACAATTGCGCATCAATTTTACTGATGATCTTTCCCAGATCTTCTTCGCTTTGATTGAATCGGTTGTTGTCCACATTAATGATCAACAGGGGACCTTCTTTATAACTTTCTATCCACCGGTTGTAATATTCATTCAGGCGCTTTAAATAATCAAGGCGAATGTTTTCTTCGTATTCTCTTCCGCGGCTTTGTATTTGTCCGACCAATGTTGGCACAGAAGCCTGCAAATAGATCAACAGGTCCGGTGGTTGAACCATTGTTTTGAGCGTTGAAAAAAACTTTGCATAGTTATCAAAATCCCTCTTGCTCATTAATCCCATTTCGTGAAGATTGGGAGCGAAGATGTAGGCGTCTTCATAAATCGTTCTGTCCTGAATAACGGTTTCTGTTCCGTTCCTGATTTCAATTAGCTGATTGAGCCGGCTGTTTAAAAAATAGATCTGCAACTGAAAGCTCCAACGAGGCATGTCCTCATAAAAATCATTGAGATAAGGATTGTGCTCCACATCTTCAAAATGCGGGATCCATTTATACTGTTTAGCAAGTAATTCCGTAAGTGTGGTTTTACCGGCGCCAATGTTTCCGGCAACAGCAATATGTTTTGGTTTTTTAGATTTCGCCATAATAACCCATCCGGTTGAATAAATACAAGGTTTTAAAAATAGGGATTTCGTTTTTAATCGTGCAAACTTCGACTCAAAAAAATAAGGACTGTTGAAAACTCCTAAAAATATTTCAATCCCATCGCTTTTCGCACTGCTTCAATAGTTTTGTGAGCACTTTCTCTTGAACGTTGCGCTCCTTCTTTAATCACTTTGTTCAAAAAAGCTTCATCATTTCTGATAGTATTTGCCTTTTCTCTTATAGGAGCAATGAATTTTATCATGTCTTCCGCCAGTTGCTTCTTCATATCGCCATAGCGGATGGAAGCTTTATCAAAATCTTCT
>JAICTW010000338.1 GCA_025936195.1 Flavisolibacter sp. | reverse complement strand
GATCGACGGCTACCAGGACGTGCTCGACTTCCCCTGCCAGATGCGGGTCAACGGCACGCCGGCGCTCGCCGGCACGCTGCCGACGCTGGTGCCTTCGAACCGCCAGCGGCACTCCATACTTCCACAATTTGATAATGGGATTGGTTTCTTCTTTCCGGTTCCGGTAAATGCCCAGGTAAATTTTAGAAGCCAGTGAATTGATGTATTGCGTTACCCTGCTGTGCGGATAAAAGGTTTTAGCATAAGCAAGATCATCCACCAGCTTTGTAAAATCACTTGCCATTTCATCAGGATCTACAGGCGCCTGATGTTCCAATCTTTCCCAGCGGTCTTTATTTTTTTTAATGAAAAGTCCTTCTCGCAATACCAATATTTAAGGTGTGTAAAATACTATAAAATTGGCGAGTGACAAGTAGTGAATGGTGATTGGGGTTTTAATCAGCTGCATTCCTTGTTTGTCATTAGAATCAATTAAGCCGAGGAAGAGTTTAAGGAGTTATAATGATATATACCATTGTTTACAACTTTACTCCAACTGCTTTCCTTTTAAGATAGAAAAGACTTTTGAACTGAACCAACTACTCGCTACTTGCTACCCACTATCCGCTTTAAAAATTTCCGTTAACTTACCGGCAAAACGGAACAATGTCTTCGATCCGTATCATGACGAATTTCAATATTGAGCTGGAGTTCCCTGCTGCGCCTTTTCACCGCAGGTTATTTGCATGGCTGATTGACATTGTGATATTAATCCTTTATGGCTATTTTGCTGCCAGGGTGATTGTTTGGTTCAGTGATTATGCAGGAACTATAACGAGCATCATCATTCTTATTGTTTTGTTACTTCCGCTGCTTTTATATCATTTAATTTGCGAAGCAACGATGAACGGGCAAAGTTTTGGCAAAAAGATCATGGGCATACGGGTGGTGAATGAGAATGGCGGACAGCCGGGCATTGGACAACTTACCGTTCGGTGGCTGATCCGCACTTCGGATCTGATGGTCCTTTCGCTGATCCTGTCAATACCATTGGCGGCTGAAAGAGCCGATGGAAGATATTTCTGGCAGGTAGCCATTCCTTTGGGTTTGTTTATGACCGATATTATTCTGGTAAATGCCAGCAAAAAAAATCAAAGACTCGGCGATATTCTGGCGCATACTCTTTTAATCAAAGCCAATCAGAAACACAGCATACAGGACACGGTGTTTTTGAATATTGCAGACAGCTATAAACCTTCCTTTCCGCAGGTAATGCAATTGAGCGACCGGGATATGAACTCGTTGAAAAGTATTTTGGACACGGCCAGGAAAAGAGGCGATTTTAACCTTGCAGCCATGGCTACTGAAAAAATTAAGAATCATTTAAACATCGAAACCACGCTTTCTCCTTTTGATTTTTTGGAAGTGCTGTTGAAGGATTATAATTATCTGTCTTCGAACTGAGCCTACCTGTGTGCCCACTTTTTTCTAAACGCCGTAATCGCGGGTTCAGAATTCAAATGTAATAGTGCCTGAAGCATTTCTAAACGCAATTATACAATTCTGTAGTACGGACATTTTCTAACGTTCATCGGATTTCTACTAACGTTTATCGAACAGATTTTCATCTGAGCACAGAACAATACAAATTTGTACCAGCAACTAAGAAAAACCAATCGAACGTATAAGAATACAGATCCAATTACCGAAAGAAAACCAAACATCCAGAAAAACCATCCCGACGGCTTCAGGACCAATTATCTGAAGAAAAACCAAACACAGAAGTAAAACCAAAGTCCGGAAAACCAACAGCAACCAAATCCAATCCTTATGTAAGAACAGTCAGGTCAGACAACAATCCATCCCTTTGAAGGCAAACCTCCTCACCTGACAAATTTATTGAAACCCTCGAAAGAGGGTTTTTTCGTTACCATGACGATTGCCTGTAATATCCCGTTCAAACAATTCCTCTTTATCACTGCAGTTTTCATTCTCTTTCATTCAAAAGGCCGGAGGCTTCTCCAATAAAGAAAGCCGGATCGGGTGGAAATAGTGGTCAACTCTTAGTAAGTAATTGAACAAGACTTAAGTAAAATTCCGTTCTCGGGCAAGTAAAAATTCTTATCAAAGACTTGCAATTTTCCGAAAACTGTGTTTTCTTTGCTGCTTTCAGGAAAATTCCTGGAAAAAAGTACCAAACCTTTAGAAAGCTAAATTGATCCGACTATGAAACGTTTACAATCTTCACTGAAAGGAACCTTCTCTTCCTTTTTGTTTTCATTACAAGATGTACGCTTCATTACAGTTGTAAGTAATTCTTACAATTATCGAGCATTGCCCCGCAAAATTCTGTCCAGGGCAAGTTTCAAACTTTAGTGTCTAACAGGCTATCCGGTATCCTGAAGAAAAAACCAGTGTTTGGCTAATGAATGATAAGACGAGCACAACCAACATCCTGAGAAAAGCAAATATCCAAGTTGCTAAAAAGTGTATCCAACCATCCTGAGAAAAATTACAATCGTATTTCGATTGTTTTCCAGATCCTTTCAAAACCTCAATTACTTCCTTAAGCCTTCAAAACAAGTTCTGACCATTATCTGTTGAATACAGGTAAGATTCAGAAAAGTTAAACTCCGCAGTATCCACAAAAACCATTGTTGAACCAAAAATCCAGGTCTAAAGGAAACCTTATTAATCGAGAACCCTATTAACAAACAACAATGAAAAGATCTGTACTTAACACTATTATTTTAAAAAGGTTTTTATTATTTGCAGTAATTGGTATTTTCTCACTAAGCTTATTCGCTCAAACGGTTACCATTGTGCCAACGGGTACTACGGCCAAGCCCAATTTGATCCCTGTAAACAATGCGGTTAGTTTTTCAATTAATCCTATTGTGTTTGGCGGATGTATGAACAGTCTGTCTTACTCATGGACCATTAAGGACTCAAAAAATGTAATCATAGCCACGAGCACATTGGCTAATCCGAATTATAATTTTACCAAAGAAGATACGTACACAGTTAGCTTGACAGTTAAAACAGGGTCATGTTCCAACGTTACGAGAACAGCTTCTTCAACCATAAAGGTGGCCAAAGAAGGTGTTAAGAACGGAGTGCCTACGCCCAATATGTTTTCTGCCGATGCTTTAGGTACGATGATCTCTGCTTACGCAATGGATGACAACGGACAAATACTTTCTGGCCCATACGATTATTTTGACCCGTTTCCTGCATCCAATGCAATAACAGCGGCTTTATCTATGGATGACAAAGGAAACTTCTTTTACCTGCCCACATTTATGAACGGGCCCAATCCATTAACAGCAAGCCCAATAGCAGAACATGGCAAAGTAGAAATATGGGCTGTAGATAAAAACGCCAACAATGCACCTGTGGTTATTGCCAGCTTTGACATGAATGGCTCCAGCGCAAGCGAATTAGGTCTCTTTCGCATGGGACTTGACCAAAAAGGAAATGCATGGATTCTCGCAGGCGATGGAAGCAAAATGTACGCAGCCAGTTTTAAAACCAATGGAACAAAGGCGGTTAAGACAACTGATATTGCTATCTATCCTGTACCTTTTGAAAGCGGCTCTGCATCCGACTTCGAATCTGGCGATCTGGCGTTTGACAATAAAGGCAATATGTACGTGCTGGCCGGCAGTTCTACTGGCACCTATATCTACACAATGCCAACCAATAGTCCTGATCCAAAACTTTCCAAAAAATGGAAAGTAACAGATGCAGCAGGTAAAAACTTTGGCCTGGCTGTAACGGGTACAGTATTCGACAGCAAAGGCAATATGTATTTTTCTGCTTTGGATGGCATTTATTTTATTGACTACAGTGCGGTAAGTGCTGCAACAGCTACTGCAGTTGTGAAAAAGATCAGTGATAATTTTGGATTAATGGACCTGGCTACCAGTCAGTTCCCTGCTGCATGGACGCCACCTATTGTTGGTGGAGTGACTTTGCCTGTCAAATTAATCCGTTTTACCGGTGCTGCTTCTGGTGAAAGAATGCAACTGAACTGGAGTGTTGCATCGAACGAAACAGGCAACTATTTTGAACTGGAAAAAAGCTATGATGGCACCAGCTTTAAAACACAGGCTTTGATTTTTAATACAGAGAAACAAGGCGATGAAACTTACAACTTTACAGATGCTGCCCCGGTTGCAGAAAAAGTTTTCTACCGCTTGAAAATTGTAAACAAAGATCAATCTGTGACGTATTCCAATATTGTTTTCTTTGCAACGCAAGCAAAACAGGCTTCAACAATTACACTTCTTCAAAACCCTGTTCATAGTACTTTAAACTTTAATTATGCAGCAACAGAAAACAAACAGGCAGAAATTACCGTATATAGTTTCAGCGGTGTAAAAGTCCTTTCTCAAACCTACAATCTGCAAAAAGGAAACAACAG
>JAICTW010000777.1 GCA_025936195.1 Flavisolibacter sp. | reverse complement strand
TAAGCGTGTCAACGATTGCCTCTCTTGTAAGATACAGACTGACTCCAGTGCAGGCAACCACTGCAGCTTTGTTGGTATCAAATCCTGCTTTTACTAATTCTTTCCACCAGTTTGATGTTTCAAAATCAACAGGCACAAAATGTAAGTTTTCGGGAAGACGAAAACCAAGCGCTGTTAATCGCTGTTGTTTCCAGGCCAATGTACCTGGCTGATCAATTTCGTAGATCTGCAGATGGGAAGCAATATCAGGCCGCCGTTGCGCAAAGCTGTCCAAACCCGCGCCAAGAATAACATACTGATGAATTCCATTTTTACTTTGTTCAATGATCAGGTCTTCGATAAAACGGGCACGGGCTATAATGGAAGCACGAAGGCGTTTGGTAAATTTCATGTCCGGACGCTGTTGCCAATCATCAGGCGGCGCTATCAACTTCAGCCCAACTTCATCTTCAAGTATAGAAGGCTTTGCGTCCACCTGCACGTGCAAAGCTCTCCACAAAGCTGTTCTTACCGCTGTATTATCCGGTTCTTTTATTTTTTGATCTTGTTGCATTCGAAAAATAATTTTTACACTTTTAAAGAGCCGCGAAAACCTCTCGCCGCATAATACGACTCTGCGCCATTATGGTACAGGAAGACAGTGTTGTAACGGCGATCGCAAAAAAGAGCACCACCAAGTTGCCTGATGGAAGAAGGTGTTTTTATCCAGCTTGATGTTTTGGTATCGAATGTTCCCAACTGCTGCAATTCGCGATACTGTTCTTCAGTTAAAAGTTCAATGCCCATGGCTGCTGCCATGTCCATAGCACTGTTTTTAGGTTTATGTTCCTTTCTTGATTCCAATGCTTCGCCATCATAGCAAAGACTTCTGCGGTCCTTCGGACTTTCCACGGAACAATCATAAAAAATGTATTCACCTGTTTGTTTATTATAAGCAACAACATCCGGTTCGCCGCCGGTACTTTCCATTTCATGGAGCGACCATAGTTTTTCAGGATTCGCTTCCAGCTTCTCCTGTATTTTAGTCCATTCAATATTTTTATGACGGTTCCTGTTTTTTTCAAAACGGGCTTTCAAAATATGAAATAGTTCTTCACGTTGTTTTGATGGCAACTCCTTTCTGTTATTCATTTCATTATTTTGTTGTTCACTAAAATAAGTTTTCTATCCATGGGTCTGAAATACCACGAAACCAAAGTAAGAACCAGAAGTAAAAGAGAAGGGAATAATTCAGTAACCGGATCAGCCATTGCGATGTGCGAAAATATTGCTGCAGACATCACAAAGAAAAAACCTGCATAAGCCCATTCTTTTAGCAAGGGTTTTTTAGGAATAAGCAATGCCACAACTCCCAGGATTTTCCAAATACCAAGTATGGTCAGAAAATAGACAGGGTAACCCAAATGTGTGATCATATCTACTCCGCCTTGTCCGGCTTTCGCTTTTATCAATTGTACCATTCCGGTTGACAGCATTCCTAAGGCAAGCCAGATAGTTGCAATCCAGTAGATGATTTTGTTTGACTTTGTCATGGTTGTTATTTTAATTGGTGCATGATTTCCTGTATCCTGTAGTGTGCCATGTTGATGCCTTTTGCAAAAGGCAGTTGAAGCACCTGGTTCCTGTGTGCAACCGATTCATAGATCACATGCATATTCAGTTTGCTGGTTTCTTCAGTAATTGGTTCGAATTCATAAATCTCAAGCTGAACTCCGAAAGGCGTGTTCTCCATCTCGAATGTTCTTGTGATCTTATTGTTGGGGATCAATTC
>JAICTW010000661.1 GCA_025936195.1 Flavisolibacter sp. | reverse complement strand
CCCTCCAAGAATATAGGCTTCATACAATCCGCCAAAATTGGTGACGTATTTACTTACATTGCGCAGGTCGGGATTATGATTGCGCAGGTTTAAAGCAAATTTTTGAATGGGCTTATCAGCTAAAGCAACCCCTCCGGCAACCAGGGCAAATTTGCCGGTAGTGATCCAATCTTTTTTGGTCATGTGGAAAGGCTTGGTAAATGTTTGCTTAAGATCACTACCTAATAAGATGAAATAAGTCCCAAAATTGAGCGTTGTATTTTCATTGTAAGCGGCAGGATTAGTATTGTTGATCTGACCTCCTGCACTGTCTGTTTTTTTACTGAGACTGTCCAATTTTTTAATTAATGTATCAGGCTGTTGCGCCAAAACCACACAGGGTAGTAACATACATCCGATTATAAGAGCTTTTTGAATCTTCATAGTTTGATTTTGCAGGAAATTTTAATAATCATGCTTAGGATGTCTTAAATATTATGCCATTCAAAGCTGTTTATTTTTCTTCAGAATTCTGTTGAGATTCCTTCAAAGCACACAATGTAATAAGTAAATAGAATGGATAGCCGATAATCGAATTGAGAAAACAATATTCTGATGTAATCCAATCGCTTCATAGCTCTTCTTCGGCATTGATGAAGTAAATGGCATAATCTTTTTAACTTTTATGGCAGAATATGACAGCAGTAGCCAAACCCGTCATTTTATATGCCGAAGACGATTATGATGATTTTGAATCGGTAAAGGAAGCACTGAATCAATTGTCCGATCATCAGGTGCTTCATCATGCAAAAAACGGTGAAGAAGCTGTTGCTTATCTTCAAACGAAAGAACTTCCTTCATTGGTTGTGCTTGACCTGAACATGCCCGTTATGGATGGCAAAGAAGTGTTGCAATGGATGAAAGCAAAAGAGCAGTTCAAAAATATTCCTGTCATGGTTTTTACCACTTCCTCAAGAGAAGAAGATGTAAAGCTTTGCCAGAAACACGATTGCACTTTCTTCAGAAAGCCCACTTTGTACAGAGACCTTTTGCATGTGGCGCAAACTATGTTGCAATTATGCGACAGATCAACTGCGTAGCAGCTATAAAAAATATTGATTTGCCAACGGTGGAAACCAAAACTGAAAGTGAAATATTCGTTACAGCAAAACCTACTTGACTTTCCTTCATCCTGCATTTACAACCACTTCTATAAGAGTCTGCTGCCAATACCAGATTTGTATCATCTTTGCGCTGAAATAATCATGGAACCTTTTGTAAACAAAGATTCAATTGTTCTAAAGATCTGGGGCAAAAGTGATACAATACTTTTCATCTTTGCCGGCTCGGCAGCGGAGTTTGCCCTGAACAAGGCTGTGGACTGGCTTTATTACACCGGAAGGTTGCCGGCTGATCCTATTGGAAGATTGTTCTCAACTGTTACCTATGCAAAGGATATAATCTTTTCAGAAAAAGAGGAAGCGCTTCAAACAATTGATAAGATCAATTCTATTCATTCGGCCATTGAAAATAGTCGTGGCTATGTAATTCCCGATTGGTCTTACCGTGATGTATTGTTCATGCTCATTCATTATTCTATTGCAGCGTTTGAATTGTTGGAAAGAAAGCTGACTGCTGAGGAGAAAGAGGAAGTGTATGATGTGTTTTACCGTACCGGAACCCGTATGGGTTTAAAAGATCTGCCTCTGGGTTTTGATAATTGGCTCATTGCACGGCAACAGCATTTACAGCATGACCTGGGATTAAGCAAATACACCGTTGATCTTTTTAAACAATACAAAAAACATTTGGGATCTATACGCTATAAAATATTGTTGGAAGCTCAAATGCTGGTAGTACCCGGTAAGGTGAAAGAATTATTGAACTTCCGGAAAATTTCATTGCTGAAACCTTTCGTTCCTTTTTACAAGATCACACGGAAGTTCCATCTGGATGCAGTAGTAAAAGCAATTCTTCTGCCTTCCGCTTATAAAAAACAAATTAAAGAACTGGACGTCGTCACATAATCTTCAAAACTGTTTATGACAATCTGGTACAAGCCATTTACGGTGCAGGAAGTTCAGCAAAGAGGTAAGGGAACCATGATCGAACATATTGGCATTGCCATTACCGAAGTTGGTGCCGACTTTATTAAAGGCACCATGCCTGTTGATCAAAGGACCATTCAGCCAATGGGACTTCTTCATGGAGGCGCTTCCCTGGTACTAGCCGAAACATTGGGAAGTTTTGCTGCCAATCTGGTTATTAACACGGAAAAAAATTATTGTGTTGGTCTTGATATCAATGCCAATCATATCCGGTCGGCAAAAAACGGGTTGGTTACCGGCATTGCGAAGCCTCTGCATATCGGGACTACAACGCAGGTGTGGAGCATTGAAATTGTAGATGAAAAGGATCGCCTCGTTTGCATAAGCCGTCTGACGATGGCTGTTTTGGACAGAAACTAATCGTTAGGTTTTGTAT
>JAICTW010000527.1 GCA_025936195.1 Flavisolibacter sp. | reverse complement strand
CTTAGAAATTTTTTCAGGAAGAGGTTCACCAAAAATTTCTTTAGCTCCTTTCCAGGCAAGATGCTCTACTTCCTGTTGGGGAGTTCTTCCATCGGAAGTTATTTCCTCAGGATATTCATACTTCAATTCATCCAAAGAAAATTGACAGGCTTCTGAAATTTCAACACTGCGCTGAATAGCTTGCGGATATTGATGGAACAAACGAAGGATTTCATTCTGTGGCTTCAAATATCGTTCTGCATTGGGCAGCAACTTAAAGCCGGCATTGTGAATGGTACATTTTTCACGGATGCAGGTCAGCACATCCTGCAGTTGCCTGCGTTCAGCACAGTGATAGTGTACATCATTGGTCACCACCAAGGGAATAGACAACTCTTCTGAAAGCTGCGATAAACGATATATCTGCTTACCATCATCACCATTATATCGTTTTGAAATGGCAATGGAAAGAAAATTCCCGAATGCTTTTTTATACAGCGATAATTCTTTTGCAAATGAATCATCAAAGCAAAAATCCGCATCCAGTGTTTCGGGAGAAAGCACAATAAAATGCAAACCTTCACTGTATTGAAAAACATCAGCCCTATATAAATGACATTCCCCTTTCTCTGCACGAAGGTTCCCTTTCGACAGTAAAGTGCAAAGATTTGCCCATGCGTTAATGGTTGTTGGATATGCTGAGAGACTTAACCCATCCAATAAATCCAACCGGCAACCCGGGATCACACGAACATCTTTTTTCTTTCCCGCAGCATGTGCACGAACAACACCGGCAACTGTATTGCGATCCGTAATAGCAATAGTGTCATAACCAAGAAAGGCCGCTTGCTCAACCAATTCATCAGGATGTGATGCACCTCGAAGAAAGCTGAAATTGGTTGTTATCTGTAATTCTGAATATGGCATATTAAGCTCCTAAAGTTTCATGCAAAGAATCCATGCAAAAACCATTTGGGCGATTTCGTTTCATTATAATTTCCGGAACGGAACAGCCAGTAACGTTTTCCCTCTTCATCTTCCACTGCATAATAATCACGATGTTCACCTTCCTGGATCCACCATTCCTGTTCTATGCGTTCGGGCCCATCTGCTTTTGCTACTATGTGCAATTGTCCTTTGTGTCTAAAATTTAATGGCGGATAATCCGGAACAGGTGCTGTAACTTCTATCAGCTCTGGAGGAGAAAGAAGTTGCAATGGTCTTGGCTTATCTAACTTCCATCCAGTTGCTGGTTGTTCATTCAAATCAACCGCTTTTTTGAAAGAACGTTCGGGCCAGTAATGTTCCGTAGGCAAAAACCTTTGAACAGCTTCCTGTCCCAACCGATTTGTAAAACGGTCCATCAGGTCAAGAATTTCACCATCCAGTAAACCGGTTTGAGTTGTCCATAAGCCCTCCTGCTTTGCCATTACCTCTTCTACTACTGTTGCTTCCAAAAGGAATAGTTCAATGCCTTCTTTAGGTTCAATGGTAGAAAGCTTGATTCCAAAAAGTTGAAAAATGTGTTCAGGATTTTGCGATGGCTGATTCGTGCTGATCTCAATGCCCGATGTACCTCCATCCAATTGATAAGCACGGAAAAATGCTTTTCTCAAGCCTTTGCCTTCCTTTCTCAAACGAGAACATAAACGATCTAGCAAGTGCTGCAATGCTATTTCTATCCCTTCTTTTGTTTTGATGGGTTCAATGCAAGGCAAACGCTCCTGGTATGCCTCAATAGGATAAACAGGAACAATACTTTCTTCCTCTTCACCAATGGCTTGTCCTAATTGTTTGATTAATTCATTACCAAAACGACGGCGCAATGATTTAACATGAATAGAAATGATATCCCTGATTTTTCTCAAACCAAGTTTATGTAACACCTCATTCGTCTCTTCGTTTATTCGTAAGGCATTTACAGGCAAGTCCAACAGAGCCGCAGATTGTTTTCCTTTTTCGACAATGGTTTGATTACTGTATCGAGCCATTGCCCAGGCGCATCCAATTGTATCAGCCATGGCAACACGAACAGTATAACCTCTTTGGCTTAATCTTTTGATGATATCATCCAAATATGCTTCTTCTCCGCCCCAAAGATGTGCGCAACCGGAAGCGTCCAATAAAACTCCCTTAGGATAATCGGAAGATGCAATGGGTGTAAAGCGAATGCACCATTCAGCAATTCTATCTGATAATTGTGTGGTGAGTGTTGGTTTATCATCCATTACGTGAAGCGAAGGATACAAAGCTTTGGCATCGGCAAGCACCATGTTTTCATAAATACCTTGTGCGTTCGCCAAAGCATTAGCTGCAGTAATTACAACACGATTACGAACAGTAGATTTTAAAACAAAAGCTCTATTTCTCAATTGCGGCTGCTTTCGTGCATGCCAGTCAGTGGCCAGGTAAGGAAACCATATTGAAACAAACCGCCTATTCATGTCAGCCAATTTGTTTTTGCAAGCTGTTATGAATAACGGCAAGCCTGGAGGCATAGCGAAATCCATTACTTGTCCACTCAACATTCCAACTGCCTGTTTTGCCATTGCGAACTTTCAAAAGATTCACCTTCCATCGCGGATGGCCAAGCCCGGGCAAATGATCTTCTGTAATTGTTTGCAATGGTTTAATATGCCAACGGGAGACAGCAGTGGTCAATAAGTTCTTTGGATTTCTTCGAAGAATAAAACAACCAACACCTGCATCTTCAATGGTCAACTGAAAACGCCGGCTGGCGGTAATGCTCATTTCGGGTAGTTCACCAACAACTGCAGAAAGAGATGAACAAGTTAATGCTTCATTGATAGCCCATGAAATCTCCTTCTCTTTTTTAATGTTGAGAAACAAGATTTGGTGTGGCTCAATGCCAAACCATTTTAATGCAGGAGGAAATATCTTACCTGTGGGACTGATCCAAACTACAGAAGCGGTTTTTTTAAATTGGGATGAAAGCAAAGCAGTGATAAATGCTGAAGAAGAACTTACTTCTTCGTGGTTATAACAAAAGAATTCATGTAAAGCAGCAAATGGAAAAACTCCATTGGGAAATGCTTCATCAATACGGCCCAAACTTGTTTCTTCCGTCAGAACAGGTTCTTTGAATCCTTCCATCAGGAGGATCTGTTTTCTTAAACTACTTATTATTTCT
>JAICTW010000769.1 GCA_025936195.1 Flavisolibacter sp. | reverse complement strand
GGTGATGTCTTTGTTATTTTTCCTTTTTCGGAAGTGGGAGAATATTGTCCTTTCGTCAAACTATAAATTTGATTATTGAACATTAAATAATTCACGTCAAAATTCTTCCGCATCAAATGAATGAAATGGTTTCCGCCGATGGACATGGCATCTCCATCGCCGGAAACGATCCAAACACTTAAATCGGGATTGGCAGCTTTTACTCCCGACGCAATGGCGGCTGCGCGACCATGAATGGAATGCATGCCGTACGTGTCCATGTAATAGGTGAACCGTGATGAACAACCAATTCCTGAAATGAAAACAAAGTTTTCTTTGGGCACACCCAGATCAGGAAAAACAGTTTGCACTTGTTTCAATATTGAATAATCACCACAGCCGGGACACCACTTTACATCCATCCCGGAGGAAAAATCTTTCGGTGATAATTGTACGTTTTCTTTTGTGTAGGCTTCCATTTCTATGAATTGAGTAGTTCCAAAAATTTATTTTTTAGTTCAGCAGTGGTGAAAGGCATACCCTGCACTTTGGAGTAGCCAACTGCAGGAACCAGATACTTTGCACGAATGAGTTGCAGCAATTGGCCGCAGTTCATTTCAGGAATGATGATTTGATCATAGTTGTGCAACAGCTCACCCAAATTTTTCGGAAATGGATTGATATATCTTAAATGAACATGCGCCACATCGTAACCTTCATTCAATAATTCTTTCACTGCCGTTTTGATGGAGCCGTAAGTGGATCCCCATCCCAGCATTAAAACCTTTGCCTTTTCATTTCCGCTGTCAACAGTTGCTGAGGGAATGCTGTCTTCAATCTTTTTCACTTTTGCTGCACGCAAACGCACCATCGTTTCATGGTTGACCGGATCGTAAGAAACATTTCCTGTTTCATTTTGCTTTTCCAATCCGCCAATGCGGTGCTCCATACCTTTTGTTCCGGGTTTTATCCAGGGACGAACGAACAATTCATTGCGTTGGTAAGGAAGCAATGTTTCACCGTTGATCTCTTCACAAAATTGAACGCTGATATTTTTCAATTGTTCTTCAGTTGGAAAACGCCAGGGTTCAGAACCATTAGCAATGTATCCATCACTTAAGAATACAACAGGCGTCATGTGCTCCACTGCAATTTTGCAGGCTTCAAAAACGGTATCAAAACAATCAGAAGGGGAAGAAGCTGCAATAACAGGTAATGGTGCTTCGCCATGGCGTCCATGCATGGCCATTAATAAATCGGCTTGCTCTGTTTTTGTGGGCAAACCTGTTGATGGTCCGCCGCGTTGAACATTGACAACTACCAATGGAATTTCCAACATGGTTGCTAATCCCAATGCTTCTGTTTTCAATGCCATACCAGGGCCAGACGTTGTTGTTATTGCAAGATTGCCTGTGTACGATGCACCAATGGCGGAACAGATACCCGCAATTTCATCTTCGGCCTGAAAGGTTTTCACACCATTGGCTTTGTATTTGGAAAGCTCGTGCAGAATATCCGTTGCCGGGGTAATAGGATAAGAACCAATAAACAAAGGCAATCCTGATTTTTCTGCAGCAGCAATCAAGCCAATAGCCGTTGCATGATTGCCGGTGATATTGCGATACGTACCTGAAGGAAGTTTGGCAGGAGCTACTTTAAATTGCGTATTGAAGATTTCTGTGTTCTCGCCATAGTTCCATCCGGCCTGTAATGCTTTGATGTTGGCATCCGCAATCTCCGGCTTCTTTGCAAATTTTTCTTCAATGAATTTGATTGTATAGTCAACCGGTTTCTCAAACATCCAAAACAG